>DATMSL010000936.1:0-5806 GCA_035565435.1 Dyadobacter sp.
ATCCGGCAGGGCAAAATTGAAAAGGCGATAGACGTCTATCAAAAATTGATTTTGAAAAAACCGGAAAAAAGGAATTACTTTGCGAAAAAATTGAGCGAATTATACGCACGGACGTAGAGAGTTCAGGAGTCCAGAGTTTAAAAGTCAAGGAGTCAGGAGGTCATTAAGTCAAGTGTAGTCAGTCGTTCACTAATTCACTCATTCACACATTCAATCATTCAGTCATTCAAAATTCATTAAAGCATGTATTTGGGTTTAATTATTCTGGTTGCCATTGTTGCAGTATTGTTGATTTTGGTCGTTTTAGTCCAAAATTCAAAAGGTGGAGGGCTTTCGAGCGAGTTTAGCGGCGCAGGAACTACCCAGATGTTTGGTGTTAAAAAGACTACCGACCTTCTCGAACAAATCACATGGGGTCTGGCAAGCGCGGTGATCATCATTTCACTGGCTTCTTATATTATGGTGGGCGGTTCTAACGCCGGCGCCGGGATCAACAGTGTGAATGTGGAAAGAGCTCAGAATGCAGTAGTACCAGGCGGTAAAATCGCTCCTGCACCGGCTGCAACTGAAGGCGCGGCACCTGCTGCGGGCGAAGCTGCTCCTGCTGGCACTACAACACCAGCTGCTACTCCTACCGACACTGCGAAGAAATAAGCAAGGCATTAGCCTGAAAAGAAAATCCTGCGACGAACATCGCAGGATTTTTTTATGCCTCATATTTAACATCACATTTAAGCTACATTGATTTCCCGCAGCATCAGCCGCTCCGCCACCGGTAGCAGCGTCTCGTGCAAAGGATATTCATATTTGGATTCCACCACATAAGTCGCCGGGTTCGGCATGGCCCGGTTCTGTTTGGTGAGGTCGACTTTGAGCTGCGAAATGGTATTGCCGAAGCCGATCCGCACGGTATCCACGTAAACAGTTTTCAAATACCGCTCTTTCAATGCATTATACAATGCCAGCTGGTATTGAAAAATGCTCACCAGCGGCTGGAATGTGTGCAAGAACAGCAAGTAACCTTCCTGCAAATGCAGCGGCACAATGCCCACGGGCGAAACTTTTACATTCTCTTCGACTTCCGAAAAACGTTCCGAGCCTTCTTCAATAGATTTGGAAAAACGCGGGATAGCGAAATCGAGAATGTAATTCAGATCGGACATGAATGGATCGTCCTGATGCGTCTCTTCGTACTGCAACTGCCAGGTTTTGACGTCGATACCTGTCAGATTTTTGGGTAAACTGGTCCTGATCCTGCTTTTATTATCCTGGATGCTGACACAGGCGTCGAGGTGCAGTTTCAATTCTGGCAGACAAGGATGCAATCGGTTGTGTGTGAACTGGTCCCGAACGTGCTGGAAGTACGCCATCAGCACATATTTTTTGTATTCAAAATCAAAAATTCCTTCGGTAAGCCAGTTTTTATCGAGTTCTGACATAGGGTTTTCAATTTGGTGCCGATAAAATTTAGTGAATTCCGTCGCTGAAAGCAAGATTTCAGCATTCCTGACACGCAAATGACATTATAGTACTATAACGCCACGCAGGAGTACAAATTTGTCACACTGGCCGGAAAAAATGTCAGAGCAGTAATACCTGGCACAGATTGTGCTATCCGGATGGGAGTCTAATCATTACTGACAATTAAAATAAACGTTTAATATTTATGTCAACTTTAGCAGAAATACAAGTGAATGTACAACCGCTAGCTGACCGCGTTCTGATCGAACCTGCCCCAGCCGAAGAAAAAACAGCATTTGGTATCATTATCCCTGATACTGCAAAAGAAAAGCCGCAGCGTGGTACCGTACTGGCAGTAGGCCCCGGTAAAAAAGACGAGCCGCTTACAGTAAAAGTTGGAGATACCGTATTGTACGGTAAGTACTCAGGCACTGAATTGGCATACGAAGGAAAAGACGTCCTGATTATGCGCGAGTCGGATATCTACGCCATCGTAGGTTAATCTAAAACACTCAGATTCAATAGTTTCTCTTAAAGTTCTTTCAAATTATTAACAATTATGTCTAAGAAAATATTTTTTGACACAGAAGCACGCGACAAAGTAAAGCGCGGTGTGGACACCCTGGCTGACGCCGTTAAGGTTACATTGGGCCCTCGTGGTCGTAACGTGGTAATCGACAAGAAATTCGGTTCTCCAAGCATCACAAAGGATGGTGTTACTGTTGCCAAAGAAATCGACCTGAAAGATCCTATCGAAAACATGGGAGCTCAGCTCGTGAAAGAAGTAGCGTCCAAAACTGCTGATTCAGCGGGTGACGGTACTACTACTGCTACCGTATTGGCACAGGCGATCTACTCGATCGGTGTGAAAAACGTAGCGGCTGGCGCTAACCCGATGGATTTGAAACGCGGTATCGACAAAGCGGTTGGTACTATCGTGAAAGACCTGGAAGGCCAAAAGAAAAACATCTCTACTTCCAAAGAAATCGCTCAGGTTGCAACTATCTCTGCAAACCATGACGAGGAGATCGGTAACATGATCGCCGAAGCGATGGAAAAAGTAGGTAAAGAAGGTGTTATCACCGTTGAAGAAGCGCGCGGAACTGAAACAGAAGTTAAAACTGTGGAAGGTATGCAGTTCGACCGTGGTTACCTGTCTCCATACTTCGTAACCAACACCGAGAAAATGGAAGCTGAACTGGAGCGTCCATTCATCCTGATCTCTGAGAAGAAAGTTTCTTCTATGAAAGAACTTCTTCCTGTGTTGGAAGCAGTAGCACAAACCGGCCGCCCTTTGCTTATCCTTGCAGAAGACGTTGACGGAGAAGCACTTGCTACATTGGTTGTAAACAAAATCCGCGGTGCATTGAAAGTAGCGGCTGTTAAAGCTCCTGGTTTCGGTGACCGTCGTAAAGCAATGCTGGAAGATATCGCTATCATCACTGGCGGTACTGTTATCAGCGAAGAGCGTGGTTTCAAACTGGAAAACGCTACTTTGGACTACCTCGGTACTTGCGAAAAAGCGATTATCGACAAAGACAACACAACTTTGGTTAACGGAAGCGGTGCATCTGAAGACATTCAGGCACGTGTGAACCAAATCAAAGCGCAGATCGAAAACACTACATCTGACTACGATCGCGAAAAACTTCAGGAGCGTCTTGCCAAATTGTCCGGCGGCGTAGCTATCCTTTACATCGGTGCTGCTACTGAGGTTGAAATGAAAGAGAAAAAAGACCGCGTTGATGACGCCCTTCACGCAACACGCGCTGCGGTTGAAGAAGGTATCGTTGCAGGTGGTGGTGTAGCGTTCATCCGCGCAACTGCTTCTCTCGATGGCTTGAAAGGCTCTAACGAAGATGAAACAACTGGTATCAACATCATCCGCGCTGCGCTCGAAGCTCCTTTGAGAACGATCGTTTCTAACGCTGGTGGCGAGCCTTCGGTTGTGATCAACAAAGTGAAAGATGGTTCAGGTGCTTTCGGTTACAACGCGAAAGACAACACTTACCAGGATCTTTTGGAAGCTGGTATCATCGATCCTAAGAAAGTATCTCGTCTGGCTCTCGAAAACGCAGCATCTATCGCTGGTCTGTTGTTGACAACAGAATGCGTGATCGCTGACGAACCAGAAGAAGCTCCTGCGGCAGGTGGCCATAGCCACGGCGGCGGAATGGGCGGCATGATGTAATCAACCTCCGTTTCTTCGGGACATATAAAAAGCGGCTGTCAGGAAACTGGCAGCCGCTTTTTTGTTTGGTACTGAAATGTTTTATGCCAAATGCTGAACCATCAAACCATCCTGCATGACCAATCTTCTGTCTGCCATTTCGGCCAGCTCTTCATTGTGCGTCACGATGACGAACGTCTGCCCCGTCTCGTCCCGCAACTTGAAAAACAGCTGATGTAAATCCAATGCATTGTGCGAATCGAGGTTTCCGCTTGGTTCATCGGCTAAAACAATGGCAGGGCGATTCAATAATGCACGGGCGACTGCAACCCGCTGTTGTTCACCGCCGGAAAGTTGCGAAGGCAAATGATCCATCCTTCCCCCAAGGCCGAGCAGTTCAAGCAACTCTTTCGCACGTGCCTGAATGTCCTTTTCATTCACATTGCCATTGATATACCCCGGCATACAAACATTTTCCAATGCGGTAAACTCTGCCAGCAGGTTATGGAATTGGAAAATGAAACCGATCTTCTCGTTTCGGAAACGTGCGAGTTCTCTGTCTTTCTGTGCGAAGACATTGGAACCTTCGATGAAGACTTCTCCCTGCTCCGGCCGGTCAAGGGTTCCGAGGATGTGCAGGAAGGTACTTTTACCTGCGCCCGACGGGCCGACAATAGCCACTACCTCCCCCTTTTTCACTTCGAGATCAATGCCTTTTAAAACCTGCAATGAACCGTAAGTACGCCTGATCCCGCTCGCCCGAAGTAGCTCCATATTGAAAAGATAATTGCGTCGAAAACTCGCCCGTTTTGATTAAATGCTTAATTTGCCGTGAAAATACCAATTTACTTTTATACTCATGAATATTCACGAATATCAAGGCAAAAGCGTTCTTAAAAAATACGGTGTGCGTATTCAGGAAGGCCTCGTAGCCGACACTCCGGATAAGGCGGTAGAAGTTGCACGTGAGCTCAGCCAGCAGACAGGCACCAAGTGGTATGTTGTAAAATCCCAGATCCACGCAGGTGGCCGCGGTAAAGGTCGCATCGTCGGCAGCGAACAGCGCGGTGTGGCATTGGCTAAGTCGGTTGAAGATGTCAGGACCATCTCCAACAACATCCTGGGCAAAGTATTGGTAACGCACCAGACCGGTGCAGAAGGCAAACGAGTAAATAAAGTCCTGATTGCAGAAGACGTATACTACCCAGGCCCAACCGAGCCGAAAGAATATTACCTGTCGATCCTGTTGGATCGCGGCAGAAACTGCAACGTGATCATGGCCAGCACCGAAGGCGGTATGGACATCGAAGAAGTGGCAGAACATACTCCTGAAAAAATCATCAAAGAATGGATCGATCCTAAGGTTGGATTGCAGCCGTTCCAGGCACGTAAAGTGGCATTCGCTTTGGGTCTGGAAGGTGATGCATTCAAAGAAATGGTGAAATTCATCTCTGCATTATACAGAGCTTACGCGGAAAGCGACTCGTCGATGTTTGAAATCAACCCGGTTTTGAAAACATCCGACAACAAAATCCTCGCCGTAGATGCCAAGGTGGATCTGGACGACAATGCGTTGTACCGTCACCCTGAACTGGCTGAAATGCGCGACACCAACGAAGAAGATCCTTTGGAAGTAGAAGCAGGTGCCAACAACCTGAACTACGTGAAACTGGACGGAAACGTAGGTTGTATGGTAAACGGAGCCGGTCTGGCAATGGCTACCATGGACTTGATCAAACTATCGGGCGGTGAGCCTGCCAACTTCCTCGACGTAGGCGGTGGCGCGAACGCACGTACGGTAGAAGCAGGTTTCCGTATCATCCTTAAAGATCCGAACGTAAAAGCGATCCTGATCAACATCTTCGGCGGTATCGTTCGTTGCGACCGCGTCGCTGCGGGTGTGGTGGAAGCATACAAAGCCATCGGCGAAATCCCTGTGCCTATCATCGTTCGTCTGCAAGGAACCAACGCAGAAGAAGGTGCACGCATCATCAACGAATCTGGTCTGAAAGTATATTCTGCGATCGAATTCAAAGAAGCAGCTGCTAAGGTTTCTGAGGTTCTGGCTGAGCTGGGCGTTTAAGAAACTGCCTCAGGGCTGACATAATGTTAAAGACGTTAATGTCACCCTGAGCGGAGTCGAAGGGTATATGCGTGATGCAAATACCCTTCGAC
>DATMSL010000937.1:0-18158 GCA_035565435.1 Dyadobacter sp.
CCCTCAGCAACCTCAAAAAGCGTGACTCGACCTACGTTTTGGACCCCAATAACCCTGAAAAAAAAGAAGGCTCGAAAATATTTCTCAGGGCGGTTGATGAAAACGGAGAAGTAAATATCAAACTCGCCTTCCGCAGAAAAAAGAAGGATAAGTCAAAAGACGAGGACCCTGAGGTCAGAAAGCTGGAAGATATTGAGCGGTGACGGTTACTCCCGCTCGTTACTGAACATGTAGCCTACTCCCTTCAAAGTTTTGATATAATTGTCACCGAGCTTCTCGCGCAGCTTGCGGATATGCACGTCGACGGTCCGTTCGAGTACATAAATATCCGCTCCCCAGATTTTTTGCAGAAGTTCATCGCGGCTGAAAACTTTGTTAGGCGTTTGTGCGAGGAAGAATAGCAATTCGAATTCCTTTTTAGGCAAGACAGTCGATTTCTCGCCGCCCTGGGTTACCGTATAATTCTTCCGGTTGATCGACAAATCGAGGATTTCGATCGTGTCGCCCGACTCCGCTTTTTGGGCTTCGCGGCGGAACAATGCATTGATACGGCTCATCAGTGCACGCGGCTTGATAGGCTTCGTAATGTAATCGTCGGCGCCCACCTCGAACGCAGCTACCTCCGAATATTCCTCGGAGCGGGCGGTCAGAAACAGGATGTAGGTGTTCTTGATATCGGGGTTTTGGCGCAGGATCCTGCCGGTTTCGATGCCGTCGAGTTGAGGCATCATGATATCGAGAAGGATGAGGTCCGGTACGAATGCCTTGGCGATGTCGATGGCCTTCTTTCCATTGGAAGCAGTTAATACCGAATAGCCTTCCTTGGTTAAGTTATATTCGAGAAGTTCAACTATGTCGGAATCGTCGTCAACTACCAGTACTTTCGGAGCCGAGTTTGCAGATTTAGCAGTGCTCATTGTTTTGATGATTAAAACACGATTCGAAATTAGCAGATGTGATGTTCACATTACATGAGGAAATCTAATATTAACATAAACATAACATCAGCGAAAAGTAGTCCGATAGACGCCACCCTGCTCATTGGTGATCAGCATATCGGTATTGTTCAAAAATTCAATGGCCTCGGTTTGCTTCCTTGAAAAGCGGAAACAGCCCTTTGGTTTACTGAAATCAATGCTGTCGCCGGTCGTTTCGAATAGCAGTACTTTGCCATAAGTCAGCAGCGCGAATGTTTTACCGTCCGGACTGATAGCTGCCGACGTAACCTGGACATTAATGCGGATGCTGTCGCTGGCCGCGATGGTATGCTCGCCTGCCCGCGCGGGGATGCGGTACATTTTCACCCATTTGTCCTTGCCCCAGTTTTTCGAAAAAAGATACAAACTTCCCTGATGATAAAAAAAAGACTCACAATCGGGCGCCGTCGACCGGTAACGAAACGCAATGCGCTCGCCGCTATTACTTTCGGGGTTGAAGCGGTAGATGTCAAAAACACTGCGCTGCGAGGCATTGTTTCCGAAATCGCCGATGTAGAGATTGCCGTTGTCGTCTTGCGTCAGGTCTTCCCAGTCGATGTTTCTGGAGTTGGGAACGGCTTTTGTAGCGAGTAACTTGCCGTTCAGGTCGAACAGGTAAAGTTCTGGTTTCCCGCCGCTGTCGTTATGCGTCCAGAATGTACCGGGCTGCTTTCCACTGGCCAGTCCCGAACTTTCCGAGGCCACCGCGGGAAGCTTTCCTATTTTGCTATTTTTGTAATGCGCTTTAACTTTCTTAAAATCATTGGTTCTGTGATCGGGTTGACAGGTACAGAACACTGTTTTGACCGCTAACCACAGATATATCAACTTGTTCATGAATTCAACGTTGCGTCCTCTTCCAAACAAAGATAGCGAAACCCCTGTGTACTTAAAGATCGCCAGTTCGCTCGTGGCGCTCATTGCGACGGTATACATCCTCTACGTACTCCGCGAAACGATCATCCCGCTGGCATTCTCGATTTTGCTGGCGATCCTGCTGCATCCGGTTTGCGCATGGCTCGAAGTGCGGAGAGTGCCGCGGATAGGGGCCATTCTGCTGAGCATTCTTGCGCTGTTCACGGTGATAGTAGTCCTCGTTTACGTCGTCTCGATGCAAATAGGCAGTTTTGCGGAAGAGCTTCCCCGCATTACCGAGAAAGCGGAGGCAATCCTCGACGAGACGCTTACGATGGGCGAACGCTATCTGAATATCAGCCGTACCCAGCAGGTCAGCGAGGCTAAAAAGTACCTGATCAACGCATTGAGCGAGGGACGTGCGGTGTTGCTTAATACGCTTGTGACGACGACTGGTGCTATTTCCACATTTGTGCTGATTCCGTTGTATATATTTTTCTTCCTGCTCTACCGCGATTTTTTCAGGATGTTTGTTCACAAAGCCATTCGCAGCGTGCCGAACGAAGAACTGAATGCACTGTTGAAGAAAATTTATGAGGTGATCCAGAGTTATCTCTCCGGTCTGTTCCTGGTGATCCTGATTGTGGGCGTGCTAAACAGCGTCGGATTGTTGATATTAGGCGTTCCGCATGCGATATTCTTCGGTTTCCTGGCCGGTTTCCTGATCCTTATACCTTACATAGGCATCCTGATCGGCTCGATATTACCGGCGTTGCTGAGCATCGTCACCATGGATTCGCCCTGGTATGCGCTGGGCGTGATAGGCGTTATGAGCTTTGTACAATTTCTGGAAGGCAACTTCATTACGCCGCATATTGTAGGCTCGAAAGTGAGCGTCAACCCGCTGGCGGCCATCGTTGCATTGTTTTTGGGGGGGCAGCTCTGGGGGCTTTCCGGTTTGATCCTCGCATTGCCGGTTACCGCAATCCTTAAAGTGATCATGGACACCATCCCAAGCCTCGAACCTTACGGCTTCCTGCTGGGCGAGCCGGTGCACGAAGTAGCGGAAGAAAAGGCCGATTTGGCCAGGGGACAGGCGGTCGCAAAAGAATTCAAGAAAAAGCCCTACCGCCGGCATCGCAACAGACCGAAGAAAAAACCGGAAGGCGGCGTCCCTCCCGAGTCTGCTGCCTGAGTGGCCAGGCTATTTTACCACAGCCACTTTTTCCACGCTGATTCCCACACTGATGATAAACGGCAGCGGGTTCTGGCGCATAGACTGTGAAATCGTAAATGTGTAGGTCCCTGAACGCGGGAAACGATAACTTTTCAGGAAAGGGATTTTATGGTCGAACAGATCGCCCAGCCCGTGGCCATATGGCTTGCCCGTGGTTTCATTGGAAATAAAAACCTCTTCCAGCGTATTGGAAATAACCTTTCCGTCGGGCCCGGCGAAGTTGCGTGTGATGTAGAGGTTATAGTACGGATATTGCAGTGCATTCCGCAGCACATAATACAGGTTATAAGCCTGCGTCGTGTCGGTGATCTCTACTTTGAATGAAGGTTTGTTTTTGATATACCAGAGTCCGTCATCAATATCCTCGTGGGCTTTGTAGACGACATTTTTGTCACAGCCTGATAAAAGGGACACCAAAAAAATGACGACAGCAAGTCGGATGAACTTCATGAAAGACTCTGATATGTTGAATTGCAAAAGTATCTGTTTATCGATTTTATAAACTGGTTTGCTCCGTAAAATAACGGCTCAACCATGAATTCGACGCCGGGATTTTCCAACGGTTCATCCATTGAGCCTTGGTAGCCACCTGGTTATCAAAAATCGTGGTAGTCGGCAGGATCGTCTCATTGATCACTGCCTGTTTGATTTTCGGTACCGGGATGGTTTTTACGTGGTCGTTCTCGTCGACGTATGCGAGCGAGCGGTCGAAGAAATCGATATTCATCCGCTGTCCGATTTCCTGCAACCAATGCACCGACTTGTCGATCGAGCAACCGCTCGGCAGTTCATCGCGTTCGTCCACCGCGATCACAATGAAGCGATGTTCGAATATTTTTCCGGAGGCGGTGAGTGGCTTGCCGTGTGCTTCCCAGGTGTCCAGCGAAGCCTTCAGCGTTTCGGTGATAATTCCTGTTTCTTCCGAGGTGAGTTCCCTGTTGGCCTGATACACCCAGACCCGGGATTGAAAATCGATATCACTAAAAGGGATGTACATGGTTAAAAAGGGTTAAATGCCGGTTAAACGGGTTACTGTATTGGTAATTAAAACAACCGTGCTAGCGGCATAGTTCTCGCAATATCTGGTTACAAACCTTTGGCCTGGGCTATCAGCTCGGCAAGGTCGTATACTTTCACCGACTGTTCTTTTTCTTTATTTTTAACGCCGTCGGTCATCATTACCATACAAAACGGGCATGCCACGGCAATCGTATCGGCGCCCGTTTGCAAGGCTTCTTCGATCCGTTCGATATTCACGTCTTTTCTGCCGGGTTCGGGCTCTTTGAACATCTGCCCGCCGCCCGCGCCGCAGCATAAGCCTTTGGTACGGCAACGCTTCATTTCGACCAAATCCGCGTCCAGCGCTTCCAGTACATGCCGGGGTGCTTCGTATACACCGTTCGCACGGCCAAGATAGCACGAATCGTGGAAAGTGATTTTCTTTCCTTTGAATACCTCGCCTCCCTGCAAGCGCACGCGACCTGCATCGATCAGCTGTTGCAGGTATTCGGAATGGTGCAGTACCTCATAATTGCCGCCTAATGCCGGGTATTCATTTTTAAGGGTATTAAAACAATGTGGGCACGCGGTGACAATCTTTTTCACATTATACATATCCAAAACCTGGATATTCGACATCGCCAGCATCTGGAATGTAAATTCATTTCCTGCCCGCCGGGCCGGGTCTCCGGTACAGCTCTCCTCCGTCCCTAACACCGCGAATTTCACTCCCGCATTGTTGAGAATTTTCACAAAAGCGACCGTCACCTTTTTATAGCGGTCGTCGAACGACCCGGCGCAGCCTACCCAGAACAAAACTTCGGGAGTCTCGTTGTTTGCCGCCATTTCGGCCATAGTCGGCACCCGGTATGCGATCTCACTCATATTTATTGCTGCTTTTATGATGCTGTTGAATTGCTATCCGTCACTGCGGAAGCCCAGTTGAATCGGTCGCCAGGTGAAAACTTCCACGGCGCCTGGTTGGTATCGAGATTTTGAAACATCATGTTCCAGGATCCCGGCGCGTGTGCCTCGTCCATCACTTTGTGTCTGCGCAATTGCAGGATAATGTCGAGCGGGTTGATCAGCACCGGGCATTCCTGCACGCACGCATTGCACGTCGTACACGCGAGGATTTCCTCTTCAAGAATGTAGTCACCGAGCAGGCTTTTGTTATCCGGCACAAATTCCCCCTTATTCGTGAGCATATTACGGCCGACCTCTTCCAGCCGGTCGCGTGTATCCATCATGATCTTCCTCGGGGACAGTTTTTTGCCCGTGATATTAGCCGGACAAGCCGCCGTGCAGCGCCCGCATTCTGTGCACGAATAGGCGTCCATCAGATTTTTCCAGGTCAGATCGGCCACATCCTTCGCCCCAAACCGCTCCGGAACCGCCGTATCTCCTGCTTGTGCTTCTAGTCCCAGCATGATTTTCACTTCCTGCGTGATCTCGGGCATATTCTTCATTTCGCCCTTGGGCTCCAGTCGCGAGAAATAGGTGTTGGGGAATGCCAATGCAATATGTAAATGTTTGGAATATGTGAGATAAACCGCAAAAATGAAAATGCCCAAAATGTGAATCCACCATGCAATGCGCTCGTAGGCGATCAATGCGCCTTCGTTCCAGCCTGCAAACAGTGGTTTCAACCACTGGCTGATCAGGAAATCGCCCACGACGGGGTAATGTGCACTACCAAGGTTCTGCAATGCGCTATCAGCGGCATTCATGCTGAGGATGGCAATCATTAATACGATCTCAAAAACCAGGATCAGCTTACCGTCAAGCTGCGGCCATCCGGTCATCTCGCGGTGGCGTGCCGGTTGAAAACGCTCCACTTTCAAGATGCTTCGGCGGACCAGGAAAATAGAGCAAGAAATGAGTACGCCTAACGCCAGCAGTTCAAAGAAGCCGATCAAAACACCGTAAAATGAGCCCAGCGCACCGGCAAAGATCCGGTGCGTGCCCAGAATGCCATCGAGCACGATTTCCAGTATTTCGATATTGATCAGTATGAAGCCTGTATAAACGGCGAAATGGAGGGAGCCGATCAGCGGGCGGTCAAACATTTTTTTCTGACCGAAAGCAACCCGCATCATGATCGATAGGCGCTTACCGGGCTGGTCGGTGCGATTTTCATCTTTCCCAAGCCGGATCGTTCTGCTGATAATGCCGACCCGCTGGTAAATCAGCCAGGCCGTCGCACTTAGGGCGGCTATAAAGAGGATTTGCTGTAAGATCGCCATTGCGGAAAAGAGCTGGTTTGGTATGCTTGCATACTAACAAGGTAGGATAAAAATGCATTCCAGCGCAAATGGATTTGGCACAAAATAAAATGTGTTTTGTGTAAGTAAAAGATAGTCAGTCTGATATAGGATTTGGTAAAACTTTTTTACAAACGTTTGCAAAAAAATGTTGTTTGAATTTTGGAAACTTAAAGCAGACATCTATTTTTGCAGTCCCAAAAGGTACCAACTGAAACGGTGATGTAGCTCAGTCGGTAGAGCAATAGACTGAAAATCTATGTGTCGGCGGTTCGATTCCGTCCATCACCACAAAATGCACTACGCCCTGACAGTTAATGTCGGGGCGTTTTTTTGTTTTCCCAGGCATGGGGCCAAAGTTCTCTTATGCATTTGAATAAGCAAAAAAGCAGGCAACCCGCCTGCTTTTTTGCTTATCTCCAATCTTGATTAGCGTATAAACCGGAATTGCTCCGAGGTACCATCTTTCCTGAAAATCTTTAACAGATATATGCCCGTGGGAAGGTTGTGGATATCGATTGCCTGTTGCGGTTTGTTGCCTGAATCATACACTGTCAACGCATTGAGAGTGCTGATCTGTACCTTTTTTACAGATGCCCAATTTTTCACATCGACAGTAAGTTGGCCGCTCGCGGCAGGGTTGGGATAAATGCGGCCGGGATTCTTCTGATCAAAAAGGAGGGCATTGATCTTGCTCAGTGTAAAGGTCCCGTCGATATCAATCATTTTCAGGCGATACAGGTTGTTCTGACCGTTTACCGGTTCTGTGTGTACAAACTGGTACGTTTTATCGCTATTGCTTTCACCCGCAGCGGCCACTGAGCCGATGCGTTGCCACTGCTTGCCATCGAGGCTATGCTGGATTTCAAACTCGCTGGATGCTGATTCCGAGGTGGTTTTCCATTGGAGGAATGCGGTGTTGCCTTCTTTCGTGGCCGAGAATGTGGCAAGCGTGACGGGCAATGGGTCGGTATCGAGTCTGATTATCCAGAAATCCCGGTCTCCATTGTTATTTTCAGATTTGTCGGGGCCTGCACCTGAATAGGAGTAGCCAGCCAAAATATATCCGAGATCGGAGGTTGGCTGCACGCTGTAAAGCCGGTCTTCTTCCGGTCCTGCAAGAGACTTATCCCATTGGTAATCGCCATCCGGCGACAATTTGGTAAGCCAATAGTCAAAGTCAAAGGGCCCTGTCGGGCTAACTGGTAGGGACCAGCCTCCAAGCACGAAACCGCCATCAAAAGTTATAGCCAGGGAAGTGAGTTCCTCGAATGTACCTCTGCCATAGGTTTTATCCCAAATCTGATTGCCGAATGGGTCTATTTTGACTACCCAGAAGTCAACGCTGCTGAGTGGGTATGCTACGTTGTTGGCTGATTTGTTTCCGCTTATACCTGAATAGGAAAAGCCGGCCGCCAGGTAGTCCCCTGATGGTGTCTGAGCCACGCATCTGATGAAGTCGGAATTATCCCCACCGAATGATCTGTCCCATTCTTTCGTGCCAGTTGACGAAAGTTTCAATATCCAATAATCGGTTTGGCCGAAGTTAGCCTGCGTTTTATCCCCACTGATGCCCGAACCAGAGATTCCGCCTATAATGCAACCGCCATCTGTTGTGAGCGAAATGGATCCATTCATTTCATAGTCACTTCCGCCGTAGGTGTGGTCCCATGCTTTGCTGCCGTTGGAGTTCAGTTTAACGACCCAGAGATCAAAGCTTCCCCGTGAAGGTTCGGTCTTATCTCCGCTAAGTCCAGAGAAAGAACTGCTAATAAAAATGTATCCGCCGTCGGCGGTCTGACGTATCTCTCCTGCACTTTCACCACTGTCGCCGCCTAATGTATTTTCCCATTCAATGCCGCCGCTTGCCGATAATTTGACGATCCATACATCCTGGCTTAACGAGCCTTTACTTTTATCACCGCTCACACCAGACTGAGAGTCGCCCGCAAGAATATATCCGCCATCAGACGTTTGCTGGATATCGGCGAAAAAATCGGCACCGTTGCCTCCAATCGTCTTGTCCCATTGCTTAACACCGGCATCATTCAGTTTGATCACCCAGTAATCGTAGCTGCCTTTGGAATTTTCGGATTTATTGCCCGATGCATCGGAAGAGGATGAACCGGCCACTAAATATCCTCCATCGCTGGTTGGTATAACTTTCACTTTGTCTTCATAGCTGTTTCCACCAATGGTTTTATCCCATAGTTTAGAAGGTGGCTGCGCAAAAACAGACAGGCCCGATGAAACGAGAAACAGAAGAAGTACGAGAGCATTAAGGAAGGTAAACACCGACCTGTTCGGCCTGAGAAGTTGCGTAAAAATGAACATAATAGAGTTAGGTGAGTATGAAGCCTCAAATGTAACTAACTTGTACTAAGTCTTCAATTATTACTATATTTTCATGTTGATTCAGAATTTGATGCGGCGATAACACTGCTCGGGACATCGGCATTTCAAAACTTCATCCAGCTAATACCATGCATTATTCCAAAGAGCAACTGATCGTGCTTTTTACGTACCTGCCCGTGCTCGTGGCGGCGGGAATGGCATTAGCGCGATACCGCAAGGCCGAACGCCCCCTGAAGTTACTTTGCTGGCTGATCTTCTTTGCATTGCTCATAGAGAGCATTTCACGCATTTTCTGGTTTTTAAAAGTATCCAACCTGTTTTTGTGGCCTATTTACATTACCGTCGAATTTACTTTGCTGACCTGGACGTACAGCCTGGTGCTCGATCATAAGTGGCTGACAACCCTTCGTGGCTGGATGTTGGGGATATTTGCGGCTATTGTCCTGGTACGTGAGCTGGGGCAGCCCGGGCAGTCGGTGTGGATTGATAATGCGGGCCGGTCGATTGAAAGCGTAGTAGTTATTTTTCTGGCGCTTGCTTATTTCTATAAAGTTTTTCTGGAATTGAAAGTGCAAAATCTGTTGCTTGAGCCTTTCTTTTGGGTGTCGGCAGGGTTACTGCTTTTCTTTTCAGGCAACTTTTTGATTTTCATATTCATGAATTTCATTTTGCTGTATTCCAAAAATTTGAATGACCAGATTTGGGTGATCCATGCGCTGATGAACTATATGCTATACATTACTTACGCCATCGCATTATGGGTAGGCCGGGAGAAATAGAGTTTGCTCAGCTGCTTTTCGGCGGGATCGGTATTATGGTGATGATGGCCCTTGCGATCGTCATTTTTGTGCTGCTTTACCAGCGCAAGCTCCATTTTCAGCAAAGCCGCCTGCATCAGATGGAAATGGTCCACCAGAAAAGGATCCTCGAATCGATCGTGGCCTCGCAGGAGAACGAGCGCGAGCGCATCGCGCGCGACCTGCACGACGAGATTGGGGCGTCGTTGTCGGCGGTCCGTTTGTTTGTGAGCCAGATCCAGTACGAAAAGTCGCCGGAGGAAATGAAGGGCCTCGCGGCGCGTTCAGGGCAGATTATCGGGGATGTAGTGAAGGATGTAAGGCAAATCGCGCATAATCTGTCGCCGGTGATTATCGAAAACTTTGGTTTTGCAGGAGCGGTAAAAATTCTGTTAAATCGGATGGGGGATGCAGGAATGGATATCCATTGCACCATCGACGACCCGGTCGAGGTGCTTTCGTCGTACCAGCAACTGGTTCTGTACCGCATTATTCAGGAAGTGATCGGGAATGTGGTCAAACATGCCGAAGCCAGTGAAATTACTTTCGACTTGCACCATAATGGCTCGCAACTGAGCTTGCTGATGAGTGATAATGGCAAGGGGTTCGACATGCTTTCCGGTCCCAAAGCGGCGGGGATGGGAATGAGCACGATCCGCACCCGAACCGACCTGCTGGGCGCCAAACTCGAACTGAGCTCCGCTCCCGGTCAAGGCACCCGTTTTAAAATTGAAATGCCCGTTTAACATTTTCTCAACGATCAAATTGGAACCGGTTAAAATAGCAATAGCGGACGATCATAAGCTCTTCCGTCAGGGATTAGGCCAGATTCTGGCCCGGAATGAAGAATACCAGGTAGTTCTGGAAGCGGCCTCCGGCGAGGAGCTTTTGGAAGAAATAGGCAATGCTGCGCCCGATGTGGTACTGCTGGACCTTTTCATGAAGGGAATGGATGGGAAAGAGGTAGCGGGGCTGCTTCTAAAGCAGTATCCCGATGTAAAAATCATTATCCTTTCCATGAACTACTCCCCCGAGCACATATTACAGCTCATGCGCGTAGGTGTGCACGGCTACTTGCCCAAGGATATCGACCAGGGTATTCTGAGCGATGCGATCGGGCAGGTGGTGACAAAAGGGTATTACATCAATGACGACATCGCGCAGGTAATGCGGCAGGGCTTGCAGGCGGGGGATATCAAACCGACGCGGAGCAAAGTGGCTATTCCTTCTCTGAACGTCGGCCTTACTGATCGTGAGATGGAGGTTCTGGCGCTTATTTGCAAGGGCTATAATACAGCCAAAATCGCGGAGGAGCTTTTTATCAGCTACCGAACAGTGGAAGGTCACCGTAAAAACCTGCTGGAAAAAACTGGCGCAAGTAATTCGGTGAGCCTGGCGATATTTGCGGTGAAATATCAATTGCTCGACTTCTAGCCTGGTTATCAATGTTAAATGCGGGCAAATACCCGCAAATCTGTAATGCGATCGCGGTATGTTTCCAGGAATGCGCAGAAGCGGGCAGTTTGCTCCTCCTGATAAGTGAGATCGGCCATTTGATCATATTCTTCCAAATAAACATCTTTAAAATCGGTGATCACATAGCGCAGGCTTCTGATACCTTTCGTGCGTAATGCAGGCAGATAGAAGTTCTGATGGCTTTTCGAAAAAGCACCTTCCCGGTAGTTGCCGGTGGTTTTGATGTCCACGGCCAGCATCTTTCCGATCACATCCACGTACCCGTAAATCAGGCTGTCGTTGAGCTGATATTCACAATATACCTGCGTTTTCAGCATCGGGCGGGGTAGGTACGACCGTACTTTCGACAGGATGTCCGGATCAAATGTTTCTTCACCAATACCTTTAATCACCGCATCTTCGAATGACGATCCACGAAACTGGGCTTCCGTTCGCGGTACCGGCACGCGGTTAATGCGGTCGAGGAGTTCCTGTTCATTGATATAGCCTCGTTCAAACCGGTCGAAGCAGCTTAGTAGCGATGGATAAAGTTTGTATTTAACAGTGGTAGAAAACATTGTTTAATGATGTTAACAGGCATTCATTGCTTTTTTTTGCCGAAATGGTATTGCAATGATACCGCAATAAAACTGAAAGTATCGTTTGGCGTGTCGCTGTACGATTCGCTTTCTTCGGGGTTGATCAGCCGCCTGCCCGATGTGGCGTCCAGCTTGTCGGTCCGCACGAAATAGAAACGGTATTCGAATGCAACTTTCAATTTTTCTAACAAAGCATAGCTCACAGAAGTGCCGAGCGGCAATATCCCTTCCCGCGTTTTTTTGATGCCTCTCGGCCCCCTGGCCGGCCCCCAGCGCAGGAAAAACGGGTTTCTGGCACTTTGCTCGCTGTTGGTGAAACGTAACAGGCGGTTATCGTCGAGGTCATAGGCATTGGCATTGAACCAGATTTGCCCTAATCCAGCAAAAACAGAAATGTGTGTAAGACCAGGCTCTCTTTCGCAGAATTGCTCGGACAGGTCCCATTTCACGAGGCATTCAACACTATTGTATTCATTCATAAACCAGGAATTGAAAAATGCCCTTTTCTCTCCGCCGATGCTGCCGGCATTGTAATCGAGCTGAATGGCGAACTGTTTATTAAGTGACCTTCCAATGCCTATTCCGGCGATTCCGTGCATGGCCTGGGCATTGAGCTCGCCGTAAAACTGCGTAAGGCCGCCGCGGAAGCTCAGAAAGTAAGGCTGCGTAGTGCGGCGGTTGTAGTTTTTCTTGTCACTAATGCCGTTCGGTGAGCGGTAACGGACAGGCTGCGCGATGGTTATGCCGGCTAATGCACAAACTGTAAGAAGCAAAATGTAACGCATGGCTGGAATTGATCAGGATGAAATGTTTGTTCAGCCATTGATACGTACGCTTTTTGTTTTGGTCACCTTTTGTAGAACCAATAAGATGCCGGCCTGCCGTGCGATAACCGTAAATATCTGTTAGTTTTGCTTGTAGTTGAAAATACATATAAAGATGAGTGTAGTACCCTATAAAGATAAGGAAGGGACCAAGCGGGAGCAGGTTGCGGAGATGTTCGACAACATTTCACCCAAGTACGACTTGCTGAACCACGTCCTGAGCGGAGGCGTAGATATATACTGGCGTAAAAAAGCCATTAAACTGCTCAAAAAACAACAGCCGAAGGTGATTCTCGACATTGCGACTGGTACCGGCGACTTCGCGATCGAGGCGCTGGCATTGAAGCCCGAGAAAATCATCGGCGTCGATATTTCGGAGGGTATGCTGGCCGTCGGCCGTGAGAAAATTGCGAAACTGGGCAAGCAGGACGTGATTACCCTGCAAAGCGGCGACTCGGAAAGTTTGGCTTTTGCAAACAATTATTTTGACGCGATTATCGTTTCGTTTGGAGTACGCAATTTTCAGAATTTGCTGGCCGGACTGACAGAGATGAACCGCGTAATGAAGCCGGGCGGAACTTGTGTAGTAGTCGAGTTTTCGAAGCCTAAAAGCTTTCCGTTCAAGCAGATTTACAATTTTTATTTCAAATATATATTGCCAATAATAGGGAAAACGGTCTCGAAGGACAGCTCGGCATATACTTATCTGCCCGAATCCGTACAGGCCTTTCCGGATGGGGAAGCTTTTCTTGATATTTATAAAAAAGCAGGTTTCATAAATACCAAATGCATATCACTTACCTTCGGGATCTGTTCAATTTACGTCTGACACAAGTAATTATCGGTATTCTTGCGCTGCTGATGGCGGCGCAGGAAGCGCAGTCTCAAGGCATCGGGTACCGCCGCAAGCACCTCGAATATTACGACGATAAGCCGATCCATTACGGTATTCTTTTCGCGGTCCCCTTTACGCGATTCAATATCAAGCACAGCAACGACTTTGCGACGAAGGATACGGCATTTGTGATCCAGTCGCCCACGAATGCGGCATTCCGCATGGGATTCACCATTAATGCCTATCTAAACGAGCATTTCGACCTGCGTACTACGCCTGCTGTCTCGCTTTACGAGCGGCATGTGAAATTCAGTTATCCCAACGGTACTGAACGTACGGAAAAGCGGGAATCGACGTGGATCGAAGTGCCACTCTTGCTAAAATACAAATCCGTTCGCCGGGTCAACTCGCGCATGTACATGATCGCGGGCGTGACGCTGGGGATCGAGACGAACGTAAAGCGTAACCGGGGAGGTGGAGCCACGGCCCTTAATACGAAGTCGAGCGACTTCTCCATTGATTACGGCATCGGCTACGAGCAGTTCTTCGAGTTCTTCAAATTTGCTCCCGAACTGCGTTTTTCCCACGGATTGACAAACATGCTCGTACCCGGTACGAATTCCGTAGCCAACGGCATTAGTCGCATGCGGACCCACACCGTCACGCTCTATTTAAATTTCGAATAGCGTATACTGGTTATCAGGAGGTTAAAAAATATTTTAAATTTTTCTTCAAGAATATTTGCAGAGTTCAATTTAGTCGCACATATTTGCACTCCCAAACGACGGGAAAACAAAAGAAAAAAGAAAGGGAGTTTAGCTCAGTTGGTTCAGAGCATCTGCCTTACAAGCAGAGGGTCGGGGGTTCGAATCCCTCAACTCCCACAAAAAGCATCGAGTAATCGATGCTTTTTTCGTATTAGGCTATACGGGAAAGCAAAAGAAAAAAGAAAGATAGCTTGGCTCAGCTGGTTCAGAGCATCTGCCCGCGCGGCGTCCGCTTACAAGCAGAGGGTCGGGGGTTCGAATCCCTCAATTCCCACAAAAAGCATCGAGCAATCGATGCTTTTTTCGTTTATATCGCTGCATGATTATCATCCCGCTCGGGGCGAAGTAATAAATCCTCCAACTATCAGCATATATTCCGCAAAGGGCTAGCCGAAAACTCGCCTTACCTTGTTGCTGTAATTTTTCAATTAATCCATTGGAATCATGAAAACATTATTGCTGCTGGCGTTGATCGGCGTATTCGCGTCGTGCAATGCGAAAAATGAGCCATTAACAAGCGATACGATGATGCAACAGGAAGAAATTCTCAAACTAGTAAGCCGAAACGATTTGAGCGGCGTCAAAAAGGCGCTTGCCGCAGGAGCCAATGTCAATACCCGGGATGGGAGCGGTAAATCGTTGCTCTTGCTGGCTACCATAGACAAGCGTGTGGAAATGGCCACGCTGCTAACGGAGAAAGGCGCGGACGTCAATTTGCAGGACAATATCCAGGACAGCCCGTTTCTGTATGCCGGCGCTACCGGGCAGACGGATCTGGTGAAGCTGTTTCTTGCTCACGATGCCCGGTTTGACGTTTTCAACCGCTATAACGGCACCGCATTGATTCCCGCATGCGAACGCGGACACGTGGAAACGGTAAAGGTATTGGTAGGAACGAGAGACTTTCCCGTCAACCATGTCAACCGGCTGGGGTGGACGGCTTTGATGGAGGCCATTGTTTTGGGCAATGGGAGTAAAAAGTACCAGGAAATCGTGCAGTTGCTGAAAGATGGCGGCGCGGATCTCGGCATACCGGATCATGATGGCATTACGCCATTGCAACATGCCCAACGTCGCGGTTTCACCGAAATAGTAAGAATTTTATCGAAGTAAATGCCGCGAGGCGTCAAAATGGAGAATCAAGCATACACTCTGAAAAACGTATTGTTGGAAACGGGGTTTGAATACGAGGGGGATGAGGTAGTGAGCACGAAGACGGCCCTTTTTTGTATTGAAGTAGAGCATGGCGAAATAAAAAGCATTAAACCTAATCATCCGGATGCTGAAGGGATAGACGCGAAAGGCAGGCTTTTGCTGCCGGCGTTCAGGGACATGCATGCGCATCTCGACAAAATGCTTTTCGGGTTGCCGTGGCAGGCTGTCTCGGCCAAAAGGAAGACGGTAAAGGATATGATCGCCTACGAACAGCGGATGATCCCCGAATGGCTGAAAACCTCTATCGAACGGACCGAAAAATTGATCGACCTCCTGCATTCATACGGGACCAATTTCATTCGTTCTCATTTCAATGTTGACCCGACGTCGGGTCTCGACTCTCTCTATCACCTGGAAGAGGCGCTTCGGCACAAACGTAAAAGCCTGGCCGCGGAATTGGTCGCTTTTCCCCAGCATGGCATTTACTACACGCAAACGGAGTCCCTGCTGAAAGAAGCGGCCAAAATGGATTCTGTCGGCTTTATCGGGGGCGTGGATCCCTATTCAATCGATGGGAGCATTGAGAAACCCATGGAGTTGATTACACAATTGGCGCTGGACAATGGCAAAGGAATTGATCTTCACTTGCATGAAAGAGGGGAAAGCGGTGTAAAGACTATCGAGTTTCTGATTGATAAAGCCCTTGAAAACCCGCAGCTGAAAGGAAAAACGTATGTCAGTCACGCATTCGCACTGGGGCATCTGAGTGCCTCCGAGACAGAAAGAATGGCCGAACGCCTGGCAGCAGCCGGTGTGGGCATAGTGTCATCGGTTCCGTTCAGAGGTACTATTATGCCCATTCCAATGCTCAGAAAGCACGGTGTGGAAGTTTTGATCGGGAATGACAACATACAAGACCATTGGAGCACTTTCGGGTCGGGTAATATGCTTCAAAAAGCACACCTCATCGCAGCGCTTTACGGCTACTCCACCGAATGGGAGCTATCGAGAACACTTGCCTTTGCTACTCGTTATGTACTTCCGCTGGACGACAAAGGAACGCAGCAATGGCCCAAGGCCGGAGATGCTGCGGATATGGTATTGGTTGGGGCAAGTTGTTCGGCGGAAGCGGTGTCCCGCATGTCACCGGTCATTTCGTTGATTCACAATGGAAATATCGTGTTTAAGGAGACATAGCGATCGCGCATGTAAGCAATGTACGGGAGTGGGCGTTATAAATTTTACAACTATCGGGATGAATGGGATAAAGTGAATGCACAACGCATAAAATACTTTTGCTGTGTAATAAAACTTTATCAAACATGGCTGATTTCAAGAAGATTGTATTGGGTTTGGTGGTCATTTTTTGTGCCACATTATTTGGTGGTTGCAGCGATGACCACGAGCCTCAGAAAGCGCTAACACCGAGCGAAGTGCTGTCGAGTGTCGCCTGGGAAACAACAAATGCAAAAAATAACAAGGGAGAAAATGTAGTATTGACCGATGCCAATGTGGCCAACTTCGTAGGCTTCGCTTACTTCAAGGCAGATGGGACCTTTACCATGTTTAACCTGGACGATTCGCCCAAAATGCATGGAGACTGGACGGTTTCTGCGGATGGGAAAACCCGTACGATCATAGCAAAGGATAATGCAGGCGCTGTTTTGTTTACGCGTGTCGTGGACATCACGGTACTCACAAAGGATGAATTTACATACCGGATTTATCCCAACAACAACGATAAATCGATCTATTTCGATATCGTTCACACGCCTACTACACACGTAGAGCCAAAGTAAAGTAAAAAAAGGGAGGATGAAGAGCAACTCCAGTTTTCCATCCTCCCTTTCCTCCTTCCTCCTTCCTCCCCATTTTAAAGTCTCACCTCACCACCACTTTCAGCGGAACGTAACCCGGCTTCGAGCATCTGAATGATTTTCAGGCCATCCGCAAAATCCGGTTTGATTTCAGTGTCATTTTCAATCGCATTCAGAAAGTCGACTACCGCGTGCACGAACGCGTGCTCGTAGCCGATAATGTGCCCTGCGGGCCACCAGTGGCCGGCATATGGATGGATGGATTCTGTGGCGAGGATAGTGCGGAACCCGTGCTCGCCTTTTGCGTCTTCGTTGGAATAGTATTGCAGCTCGTTCATACGTTCGAGGTCGAAAACGAGACTGCCTTTGCTGCCGTAAATCTCAAATGTAAGACGGTTTTTGCGGCCGGTTGCGAACCGGGTTGCTTCGAAAGAGCCAATGGCGCCGTTCTGAAATCTTACCATCATCAATGCGGCATCTTCGACGGTTACTTCACCCATTTCATCGCCCTTCGACGCACCCGTAAGGCTTCCGGTGGCGGTTTCATCCGCGATCGGGCGCTCTTTGATGAAGTTGGCGGTCAATGAGGAAACGGAAATAATGTCGCCCACGAGGAAATGCGCCAGGTCCACTGCGTGGGAGTTGAGGTCCCATTGTGGGCCGGCTTTGGCGGTTTCCTTTTTAAGCTGCCAGGTAAGCGGGAACGACGGGTCTACGATCCAGTCCTGCTGGTAGGCGCAACGCCAGTGGAAAATGCGACCGACCTTACCTTCTTCGATCATCTTTTTGGCGAGGGCTACGGCTGGTGTTCGACGGTAATTGTGGTTCAAATAATGCTTCACGCCATTTTCCCGGCAAACTTTCAGCATTTCGGCCGCCTGGACGCTGTCCATTGAAAGCGGCTTTTCGCAAAAAATATGCTTGCCGGCTTTTGCCGCGGCCAATGCCACTTCATAATGCAGGTTTTGAGGCAGTGCGATGTCGATAATGTCGATATCGGGGCGGTTTACGAGCTTTTGCCAGTCGGTTTCGGTCTCTTCCCAACCCCAGTTCTGGGCGAATTCAGAGAGTGACTCCTGGTGGCGGCCGCATGCTACTTTCAGAACGGGCGTCGAGGGGGTATCAAAAAACAGCGGGGCTTTTTTCCAGGCATTGCTATGCGCCCGGCCCATAAACTTGTAACCTACTATACCGATATTGATCTGCTTTTTCATCGGGAAAT
>DATMSL010000938.1:0-3971 GCA_035565435.1 Dyadobacter sp.
CTGTTACCGCGCTTCGACTCCGCTCAGCGTAACAAACTATGTTATCTGAATCGCTTTGACTGCTGTACCTCGCGCTCGTCCTTGCGGATGAAGCGGTTGGCAAACACATTGGCGAGCATGGCACCCACGAGGCCGTAAAAACCGATATCGTATTTGCCCGTCAGTTCAGGATCAAAAAGCTTGGCTGTTTTGTAAAAAGTAAAATAGATCACGAGACCCATCGTAACGGTCATCAGTATGGAGTTCACAGCGCACAATGCCGATTGCAGAATGCGGTTTTTGAACTGGAAAATCGCGTAAGCAGCCACACCGGCTGTAAGAATGGCCAGCGCGACGAGGTAATATACCGGCTGAACATTGGATTGCACTTCATTGATCTGGTGATGGAGCCTCAGGGCCGTCAGATCGGCACTTTGTCCTCCCGTTAATGCTACTTTCGACCAGATCGGGAAGGCTAGGAAAATACCCATTCCGATGACGACCATAGCCAGGAAGATAGTTTGAATACGTTGTAACATGCTTTTTTAAGAGTTGTTCTTTTTCAAATTGAATGGCAAATTTAGGCAAAGACGCCATTTGCCGGAAATCGCATCAGGAAATCACTTCGCCATAGAGGTCAAATTCCTCCGCGGAAGTTACTTTCACCTGCGCAAAATCGCCTAACCGCACATACTGACTCGCAGGCACAAGCACCTCATTATCCACCTCAGGTGAATCGTACTCGGTACGGCCGATGAAGTAGCCGCCTTCCTTGCGGTCGAAAAGTACTTTGAATGTCTTACCGATTTTCTCCTGGTTAAGCTCCGCCGAAATCCCTTGCTGCAACTCCATAATGGCGTCGGCGCGCTCCTGCTTCACCTCCGGATCGATGTCGTCCTCCATCGAGAATGAATGCGTATTGTCCTCGTGCGAGTACTGGAATGCACCCAGACGGTCGAAACGCATTTTTTCTACAAATTCGTAGGTTTCATCGAAAAGCTCTTCGGTTTCTCCCGGGTGCCCGACGATCAGTGTCGTACGCAAAGCGATATCAGGCACTTTGTCTCGAATCGAGTGGATAAGCGCTTCGGTTTTTTCGCGGGTAATGCCGCGGCGCATAAGTTTCAGCATTTCCGTCGAGCCCGATTGCAGCGGCATATCGAGGTATTTGGCGATGTTGCTGCGCTCGTTCATCACGTCGAGAATATCCATCGGGAAACCGGCCGGATAGGCATATTGCAGGCGGATCCAGTCGATGCCTTCCACGTCGGAAAGGTTACGGAGCAGGTCGGACAGGTTACGTTTTTTGTAAATATCCAGGCCGTAGTAGGTCAGGTCCTGGGCAATGAGGATCAGCTCCTTGGTACCGCGTTTTGCAAGCGATTTAGCTTCTTTTACCAACTCATCGATCGACCTCGACACGTGGCCTCCGCGCATGAGCGGGATTGCGCAAAATGAGCACGGGCGGTCGCAGCCTTCGGCGATTTTCAGGTACGCGTAATGCGCGGGCGTGGTGAGCAGGCGCTCGCCTACGAGCTCGTGCTTGTAATCGGCTTTGAGGGTTTTAAGCAGGCGGGGAAGTTCGTTGGTACCGAACCAGGCGTCCACTGTGGGTATTTCAACCGCCAGTTCATCCTTGTACCGGTGCGACAAGCAACCTGTAACATATACTTTATCCACCATCCCGGCCGCCTTGGCGTCGGCATAACGCAAAATCGTGTTGATCGACTCCTCCTTCGCATTGTCGATAAACCCGCAGGTGTTGATCACGACGATCTGCGAATCATCCTTCTTCGACTCGTGGTCCACCGCGAACCCATTACCTTTGAGCTGCGTGTAGAGCACTTCCGAGTCGACCAGGTTTTTGGAACAACCCAGCGTCACGATATTGACTTTATTCTTAACTATTCCTTTGGTTTTCATTGAAATTGGCCGTAGGCTTTAAGCCATAAGCTGTATGCTTTTGAATTGATTAGCCGGCATTCTGCGTCAAAGTGACTGATAATGAACGGCGAAATGGGGTGCAAAGTTCGTGAAAAAATGAATAGGAAGTACTATCGGATGAAAGGAAAACGCTGACGAATGTGTTTGAGCGGGATATCCTTGAAATACTCACGGATTACCCAACTGCCCGGCATCCCATCCGGAATAATGAAGTAGTCGCCGTTTGAAAAATAATAGATGGCATACCCGATATGACTGCGATTACCATTTGAAATGATTGCAGCTCGTACAATGTCACCCGGCCGGACCCGATAAGAGACATCCGTAAAAGTCAACTCCAACGCGTGCTCGTCCGGTATCGTTTCAATTACAACTCCCTGAATATATTTCCAATGGTTTATATCAATGGCGATCAGGTAAATCGACGCCACGAGCAACTCCGCGGCGAGAAAAAACACCACAAAACGTGCGAGTAGTGGATTGGATTCCGTGTATGAAACGTACATGGTGAAGGAAAGTCTCAGCAGAATTACTCCCATTCCCATCAAAAAGTATATCAGGAGATTATTGAAATTAACAAAATACTGCCACTCTGTAATGTAGTATATCCTGTTGACCTTGACCGGCGAATTCTCCCCAATTGTATCCTTGGTAAATCGGAGTGTCACCCACATGTACCAGGCAAATGGCACGAAAACTATCAGAAATATAATCAGCGTTTCCATGAAAAAAGGTATCCTGAGACGTTAATATCTCCAAGATACCTTTTTTTAATATTACTTAAAACAGCGATAGGCCAGCGGTTACTTAACCCGATCAGCGGCCATTATCCTATCTTCTTAAACAGCGAATCTACAAACTCCGCGCGGTCGAAGACCTGCAAATCGTCCATTTTCTCGCCTACGCCGATATATTTGACCGGAATTTTGAACTCATCCGAAATACCGATCACGACGCCGCCTTTCGCGGTTCCGTCGAGCTTGGTAATGGCTAATGCGGTAATGTCGGTTACTTTCGTGAATTCGCGTGCCTGGATCACAGCATTCTGGCCAGTGCTGCCGTCGAGGACGAGCAATACTTCGTGCGGGGCATCGGGGATGATCTTCTGCATTACCCGCTTGATCTTCGAAAGCTCGTTCATCAAATTCACTTTCGTGTGCAGGCGACCCGCGGTGTCAATGATGATCACGTCCGCGCCGGTTTCAGTGCCTTTTTTCAATGCGTCGAATGCCACGGCCGACGGGTCGGTGTTCATCCCGTGGTCGATTACCGGCACATTCACGCGCTGGCCCCAAAGTTTCAGCTGGTCTACGGCCGCTGCCCGGAAAGTATCCGCTGCGCCGAGCACCACTTTGTGCCCGCGCTGGTGAAACTGGTGCGCCAGCTTACCGATCGTCGTCGTTTTACCTACCCCATTCACACCCACCACCATAATCACGTAAGGCTTCGGCAAATGCTCGGTTTCGAAGCTGTCTTTAATGTCGATTGACTTGTTCTCCGTCAGCAATGCGGCGATTTCTTCGCGCAGGATGCTGTCGAGTTCGGCCGTCGACGCATATTTATCCCTGGCTACGCGCTCTTCGATGCGTTTGATGACCTTCACGGTCGTTTCCACGCCCACGTCGGAGCTTACCAGTATATCTTCCAGTTCATCGAGTACGTCCTCGTCGATGGTGGTTTTCCCCACGATCGCGCGCGAGAGCTTGCCAAAGAAGCTGTCTTTGCTTTTTTCGAGGCCCTTATCTAATGTTTCTTTTTTCTCCTTTGAAAAAAAGCCAAATAAACCCATAGTGCTGATTACATTGATGGCTCAAAAATAAAACAAAAAAGTCCCGGAAAGGGACTTTTTACAAATTCAACCCTTCGACTTCGCTCAGGGTGACAAAAATATTGCGCTTGATGTCAGTCTGAGCGCAGTCGAAGACAGTCCGAGCGAACCGGGCGGTCGAAGACTAGTTTTTCAATGCACCCTGTACGCCGTCCAGGGGAACGATTTCTTCTTTGAAGGTATAAGCTCCTGTTTTAGGAGATTTTACGGCCTTGATCAC
>DATMSL010000939.1:0-6427 GCA_035565435.1 Dyadobacter sp.
CCGTCAGAACGACAGGTATGGCCCGGCTTTTTGTATCGTCGCCTCATCCACCACTTTTATATTTCTCAACTCTTCCAGCGAGCGAAACGCCCCGTGCTGTGTGCGATAGTTGATCAAAACCTGCATTTGCTTTCTGTTCCTCAGGTAGGGATGCCGCCCAAGCTCCTCCACGGTAGCGGTATTAATGTTGATCTTTTTAACCGCGCTACCCACCTTCGCAAAACGCTTCAACTCGGTTAAGGCAAGAGAATCGAGTCCGTAAACCTCATTAAACTGCCCGATAGTATGAAACCCGCCCAGCCCGTCACGGAACTTCACAATCCGCAGGGCCAGCTTGCTGCCGATCCCTTTCAGGCGAATAAGCTCGGTCGTGTCGCATTGGTTAATGTCGAATGCCTGAATGCTGTTCTTTACCTCATACCTACGGCCTGTGCCCGGCGACGGTTTTGAAGAACTTTGCTGCGCTGCTTCAAAACCCGGTTTCTGGTCGCGAATCACAATATACTTTTCCAACCGCGCATACAGGTCGGGCGGAAAATCGTAGATCTTCATCAGATCTTCCTTCCGCCGAAACCTTCCGCCCTTGCTCCTAAATCTTTCAATGCGCCCCGCCAGGAACCCGGAAATGCCCACTCCCATCAGTTCGCGCTCCGAGGCTGTATTGGGGTCAAACCTGACAAGCTTTATTTGTTCGGGCCTCGGCTCATTTGTAGCAGATCGCTTGCGAGGCTTGTATTTTGCTGCCTGCTGTTTTTCCAAAAGCAATACAATGCTATCCAGCACCTTCCGTTCAGGAGGCAGGCTTCCGGCAGGCACGAAAGGCAGGACCCAACGCCGGAAAATGAAGGGCGTCCAGATAATCATCGCGCAGCATACCATCATTACCAGGGCGCCGCGCGCCTCTTTGCGGGATATTCCGAAAAAGTCTTGTAAACCATTTAAAACTCTCTGATACATATGTCGTCGGGATTGTTTTCTCCTTTTGACGTTGCATCAGCGTTTTGGTAACAGGTTTTAAAACACAAATGAGCAGACGGTAAGCCGCCTGCTCATTTTGAACCTTAATCGTGTATTGTAATTATTGATTTACGTAAACACCACCCGCGCTGGCCGACAATGTTACCGGAATACCTCCGCCATTCATTTTACCCTGAACGCGGTCTTTTTCCGCCGAGCCATCGAAGTTTTTCAGTGGAATAGCCACTTTGTTACCTCTCAGGTTCAGGTCGACACCTTTATCGAGCGGCATCGTCACACGCACGCTGCCTGCGGACGTGGAAAGATCTACATATTTACCCAATGATTTCAGTTCGAGCTCAATGCTTCCGGCGCTCGTATTGGCGCGCACGCTTCCAGAAACATCGGCCAATCGTACCGAACCGCCCGAAGTTCCGGCGTCGAGTGAACCGTCTACCCCCTCACCACGAATGCTTCCGCCGCTGGTATGCGCCAGGATGTCGCCATTCAATTTATTGAGTTCAATGCTGCCGCCGGAGGTTTTCAGTTCTATTTTACCTTTCAACTCATTGGCCTTAATACTTCCGCCACTGGTATGCAGGTTAATTTCCTTGCTGCAATGCGCCACATCAATGCTGCCTCCGGAAGTACGACCGTGGATTACGCCATCGAGGTCGTCGATTTTCAGGCTACCGCCGCTGGTCTGAAAGTTTTGCGGGCCGGTCAGAGAAGCTATTTTAATACTCCCGCCGCTTGTTTTAAGATTGGTCGCCACGTTGCGTGGGGCTGTCACTTTAAACGCGATAGAAATGTTCCGTTTGTCATTCCATTTCAGATTACTTTTTCTTTTTGCGGTGGCGACCACTTTGCTGCCTTCGGTACCGATCAGAATGTCGTAGTCTTCAAGACGGTCTTCGATCTCCTCTTTACTCAATTCCTTATTGCCGTTCCAGCCATTGCTGCGTATGTACATTTCTACTTTGAAACCGTCGGACTGACCGCCCCGAACCGAAATGGAGCCACCCGAAGTTTCTACCTGCAATTCTTTCAGGGATGAGCCGTTGAAGTTTTTTGTAACGTAAGGTTTGTCATCATCGCCTTGTGCACACGTGCTTACATAACACAGCACGGACAGGACGAAAGTTAGTAATTGTTTAATTTTCATGGGATTCTGTGATTTGTTTGATCAATGATGTAAAAGCCGGCACCCAGGTTGCATGTAGGATCTTCAAAAGTTACAACACGGTACAATTTTTGCTATTTTAGAGTCAAAACCAGTTAAAACCATGAAAACATACCGCGTAAAAGCCGTCCGTGAAACCGAGGAACAATTGGTGTTCGAAATCCTCCGGAACCTCCAGCAAAAAGGCACCATTGTATTCGAAGAAGAGCCCATTGAGCCAAGGCCTAAAGCAACTACACCTGCCACAGAGGAGCAGGTGCAGGAGATTATTGATGAAGCGGAGTTGATACCTTATTATTCCGAACAGGAGGCCAAGAAAATCCTCCATTTGTAGGGATTATTTTTTGTGAATTTCGATGACTTTAATTTCGTCATACGTCCCTGTGCGGCCCCAGCCGCACTGTACGGTACTTTTTGAGCCTGTCAGGCTGTATTTTAAGCGAACCGGCGTAAAGCTGTAATAGTCTTCGATCTTACCCAGTTCCTCCTCTATTTTAGCGCGGGACGCTTCGCTTGGCAGCACCGTATAGGTCGAGTCCTTGGCAGCGATTGAGAAATGCCATGAACAACCGTCGGTAGCCAGCATATTCGTCCAGGTTGCATCTGTTTCATAAACCTGCTCATTAATGTCGCCGCTTTCATCTTGGCAGCTTATCCAGGCCAGCAAACCGAATAAAACAATCAGGATTTTCATGGTTAAAGGGTTTTAATATGACGGTTAGACACACCCTTTTTCGAATTAGTTGGAAGCGAATTTACTTTTCTGTCTTTTTAAGAAACCGGGCAAACCACTTCCCCGATTCTTTCACGGTGCGTTCCTGGGTTTTAAAATCGACAAATACCAGACCAAATCGGGCTGAGTAACCGTGCGCCCACTCAAAATTATCCAGCAGCGTCCATGCGAAATAACCGGTAATATTGACGCCCTCGTTCTTTGCCTTCCTCACGGCATCGAGGTAGTCGTGGTAGTAAGCCATTCGTCCCTGGTCATCTACCTTCCCATCCTGCGGTTTGTCTTTGAATGCGGCCCCGTTTTCGGTAACCAACAATTCACGCACGCCCTGGTAACACTGAAACTGCTTTAATATCTCGTACATTCCTGTGGGACTGATCTCCCACCCCAAACCGGTCGTAGGAACGTTTCTGAGTGTGGCCGGTACTTCTTTCAGCCACATAACCGGCGCCAGGTAAGAATGCTGCACGACCACGCTGAAATAGTTTTGCAAACCCCAGAAGTCAAAATCGAATTTCAGCCTTTCGCGGTCACCCTCGCGCATGAACCGTTTGATATTGGACAAAAAAGGAAATGCGTCTTTGGGATAACCCAGCCCCAATGCAGGCTCGATAAAGAGCCGGTTCATGAGCGCGTCCGCCCGACGCGCCGCACGAATATCGGCCGCACTCTGACTATTGGGAACCACATAAGAGCAGGAAATCGCATTACCGATGCGTGCCTCAGGTAATAGTCGCCGCAACACCCGGCCACCTTCCGCCTGGCTGAGAGCTAAATGATGCACAACAGGCAGGAAATTATGGATTCCCTTGTTTCCGGGAGCATGCTCACCCGTGGTATAGCCAAGCCCGGCCACGGCCATAGGCTCGTTCAGCACAATCCAGTGCCGCACCCGATCACCAAAGGCATGGGCACACACCGCCGTGTATTCAGCAAACCATTCTACAATGCGCCGGTTCTTCCAGCCGCCGGATTTCTCCAATACCTGCGGCAAATCCCAATGATACAGCGTAATCCACGGCTCTATGCCCAGTGCTATACATTGGTCGATCAGCCGGTTGTAATAGTCGATTCCCGCCTGATTCACGCGTCCGTGCCCGTCGGGTAATATGCGCGACCAGGAAATCGAAAACCGAAACTGCTCAAAACCCAGCTCCTTCGCCAGTTTGAGGTCCTGCTCATAACGGTGGTAGAAATCACAGGCATGCCGCGCATGATCGCCATTCCGGATTTTGCCTTTCTTCCTTGCAAAAACATCCCAGACGCAATCGGTCCGGCCATCATGATGCACAGCCCCCTCGATCTGATATGCCGCCGTTGCCACACCCCATTTGAAATCACTTCCAAAATCCTCCCGCGACAATGGGTTCGCCGTCGATGGCCTGTGCCCCGATTGCTTTGTATGTTGATTAATAACTGTTGTCAAGTCCGTGTACGGTTACTTTCAGATACGAAAGTTAAAACTAATATGTAAACAAAAGCCCTTCGTCCGGAACTGCGGACGAAGGGCTTTCAGTAATACCGATCCGGAAGTTACCTTACGACAAGGATTTTGCGCATCAACGGACCATTGTTGATTTTCACGTAATAGGTTCCCTGTGCCAGTTTCGTCAGGTCTACTTCGTTAGCCGAATCCGGTGCGGTGCTCAACACCAATGCACCTGTCTGAGCGTAAACTTTTACATTCGTGATTTGCTGGTTGCTGCTCACCTTAATACGATCCACGGTGGGGTTTGGATAAACATTCAGCTGCTCCTGGCCGTCGAAATTCAGGCTCTTGATTGCGCTGTAAGCGAATGTTTCGTCCAGATCCACCATTTTCAGCCTGTAAAGGTTCACGGCAAATGGATTAGTGTGGGTATAGGTGTATGTTTCGAGTTCCTTGCTTTCGCCTTTTGCCTCCACTTGTGTGAGTACAGTCCAGTTTTTACCATCCTGGCTGTGTTGCACTTCGAAGTAAGCCGAGTTGGTTTCGGAGGTCGTAGCCCAGGCAAGGTGTGCAAGCGAACCTTCTTTTTTCGCAGAGAATGCAGACAATGTTACAGGCAATGGAGGACCTGAGAAAGTAAGACATGCATTGTCCACAAGCAAATCGTTTCCGTTAGACGAGAGCAACACCCGTACATATTTGCTGCCCGATGGGACTGTTCCTGCCAGTGTATATTTCTCGAGGCCCCAGGTGCCGTCGGTAAGCGCTTTTGTAACGTCCTTCGTAATCTGACCGAGTTCTACCTGAGCTTCGTTGAGGAATACCAGCTGGATCTTCTGGCTATTAGAAGTGCCGTATGCTGCGTAAATATTCAGGGCAACCTGGTTTCCGGTTGTAGTTTGCAGCTCCACATCCTGCCAGAACTTACCCGCTCCGCTCAATTTTGCTCCGTTAACTCCACACACCGCGTAGGTTGATTCAACTGTCAGGGTACCGGTTACGTTCCAGTTGTTCGTACCGTTTTCGAAGCTTGGGTTTTGTAATGTGTTACCGTTACATTCCTGGCAGGTGGCAGGCTGGGTGATGTTCGTACAGATTGCATCTACTTTGAAATAATCACCCGATGAAACCAGCGAGAAGCGAACTTTCGTAGCTCCTGCCGGTGCAGTTGCAGAGATTGAGAATTGTTTCAACTTGCTGTCAACCACCTGATAGTTCATATCCACAACGGCTTCACCGGTGTTGATTTTGTTTCCTGCGCCGTCGTAGAAAGAAAGTTTAAACTGGTGGGTTGCGCCTGTATTGTGCGTGCCGCCGTATGCAGTCACGTCCACTTTCGCACCTGCTACGACATTAATGTCCTGCCAGATAGATCCGGCACCGGTAATCAAACCATTGTAGTTGCCGCACATTTTATAGGATCCATCGATACCGAAGTTTGTACCGCTCGATTTCGACCAGTCGGCAGTTCCATTTTCGAAACTTGCATTTTTAATATATTGGTTGGAGTTTACGCAGTCGCAGTCGACCGGGGTAGCAGGCGGTGTGATCTTCATACACGCGGCATCCACTTTAAAATAGTTACCGCTTGAATACAGCAGAAAACGAACTTTTGCAGTATTCGCAGGAGCCGTTGCCGACATCGTGTAAAGTTGTAACTGATTTCCACTTCCGACGTTGTAGTTCATCGACTTCACAACGGCATCACCTATCTGGCTCCCGCCCGATGTCAGGAAGATCAGTTTGAACTCGTGAATCTTGCCGGTATCGTGCGTACCACCATATACGCTCAGGTTGATTGTGCTTCCGGCAGCAACATTGCTAACGTCTTGCCAAACAGACCCCGCACCAGTGATCAAACCATTCTTGTCTCCGCACATGTTGTAAGAGTAGTCCGTTCCAAAAGTAGTACCGCTGGATTTCGACCAGCCGGTAGTTCCATTTTCGAAGCTGGCGTTGGTCAGGACGTTGTTATCACAACCGCAACTGGTTGTGGCATTGGCCTGGGAGGCGAAGCCCAGACTCAATAATAAAAGGGTAAAGAGAAACGTAAAATTTTTCATAACGTATTTGATTTGTAATTGATTAGCCGCATCGGCTTGCCAACAAAATGTACGTCACAAAG
>DATMSL010000940.1:0-4442 GCA_035565435.1 Dyadobacter sp.
CCCGGCAATAGATTTTACTTTTCTGCTAAAATTTTATTCTAATACCGTCGGTTTTAACCGACGGAAAAAGACTAGTAACGCAACTTAATTGGACGGATTGAGCGGTTTACAATGAAACGCCCCTTTTCCACGGAATAAAATCATCCTGGCCGAGCGCCTGCGCCTTGGTTAGTTCCCCGCTGGCTACTTTGATCACGTAGTCCAACAATGCTTCGGCGTTCTGTTCGATGCTTTGCGTGCCATCTACAACCGGACCGCAGTCGAAATCAATCACGTCGGGCATACGCTGGGCGAGTGCGGAGTTGGTTGCTACTTTCGCTACCGGGCAGATCGGGTTACCTGTCGGGGTGCCGAGGCCGGTGGTGAAAAGGATAATGTTGGCGCCTGCTGCCGTCTGGCCGGTGGTTGCTTCCACGTCGTTACCCGGTGTGCATACGAGGTGCAGACCTGATTCCGTTGCGCGTTCGGTGTAATTCAAAACGTCGGAAACGTAGGCATTACCCCCTTTTTTAGCTGCTCCGGCCGATTTGATCGCGTCGGTGATGAGGCCATCCTTAATGTTACCCGGCGACGGGTTGAATGCGAATGCAGAGCCAACTGCTTCGGCTTTGCCGGCGTAGTCTCGCATGAGTTTTTCGAATTTGGCGGCTTTTTCTTCGGTTACGCAGCGGTTGAGCAACTCCTGCTCTACCCCATTCAATTCGGGGAATTCGGCAAGAAGTGTCTGCCCGCCCAGGCCTACAACGAGGTCAGAAAGATGACCGAGAACCGGGTTCGCCGAAATACCTGAGAAGCCATCCGAACCGCCGCATTTCAAGCCTACTGAAAGTTTAGAAAGTGGCGCATCAGAGCGTTCAAACTCATTGATTTTAGTCAAACCCATGAAAGTCTCCTTGATCGCCCCCGACATGAGCGAGTACTCGGTACCCTTCTGATGTTCAAATGCAAAGAATGGCTTGTTGAAATGCGGATCGCGCTTGCGGATTTCGTCTTCGAGCGTTTTCAGCTCGGAGTTCTGACAACCGAGGCTCAGCACCGTGATACCTGCTACATTGGGATGCACCGCATAAGCCGCGAACAGAGAGCACAATGTATTCGCATCCAGGCGCGTACCGCCGCAACCACCCTCGTGCGTGAGGAATTTAACGCCATCCACATTTTTGAACGGTCGTTCTGGTTTCTTTTTCGCAGCTACCGGAGCGTCTACAAAAGTTTCCAGGTTTTTGATGGTACGCATATCGCCCTGCTGGTACAAATGCAGGAATTCACGCACCTGGTCGCGGTACATATCCGTCTGCGCATACCCTAGCTCGCGCTCGAATGCATCTTTCATAATAAGCACATTGCGGTTTTCGCAGAATACCAACGGCACTACGAGCCAGTAGTTGTAAGTCCCTACGCGGCCGTCTTCGCGGTGGTAGCCTTTGAAAGTCCGATTTTGCCAATGGCTTACGTCCGGCTGCGTGTATGAATACGGCTGACGATTAGCAGTACTATAATCGTGTGCGTCGTGTTTCAGATTGAATGTCGTAATCGGCTCGCCTTTTTTGATCGGCTGGGTGGCCCGCCCCACGAGCACGCCGTACATAATGATGGCGCCGCCAGTTTCGATATCCTCGGTGACAAATTTGTGCTTGGCCGAAACGCCGTATTGGAGATTGTAGATATTCCCCTCGTAAGTCACGTCCGAGCCCGCGGGCTGGTCGCGCAATGCTACGATAACATTATCGGAAGGGTGAACTTTCAGGAATTGGGACGCCATATTAATGTTCAGGTGAATGGTAATCTGGTATATTCCACTGGTTTTCAGTGATGCCAAATAGAATATATCAGCAAAACAACAGAATTATTTGAATACAATGAACTCAGACATTAGCAAATTTTTCAACTATATTGGCATATATTTCTCTTTAACGGTTTTAATCATGTAATTATTTGTGAAACCGCAGCTACTTAAAGTCCCGAAAGGGTTACAGAAGTCTTTCAGTATCCGCCGCGATGTGGTACTCTATTTTTACAACAGATGGCATTACCATCCTGAATTAGAGCTCATTCACATCGAACAGGGCTCCGGCACACAGTTCGTAGGCGACAATATCCGCAGTTTCCAGAGCGGTGACCTGCTGCTGATAGGGCCCAACCTCCCTCATTACTGGCGTTGCGATGAAAAGTACTTCCAGCGCGGCAGCCAGCTTTATGCACAGGCGACCGTCGTCCATTTTTCGGAAGAAATTTTTGGTAAAAACTTCCTCGCACTGCCCGAAAACAAGTCGATCCACGATTTGCTCGTGAAAGCCCGGCTTGGGATGAAGATACTCGGCGAAGGCACCGATAAAGTAAAAATGCTTATACATGAACTCCTCAACCAGACCAACGGCAACCCGATCATTTCCTTAATGCAAATACTCGAAACGCTGGCCCATTGCGAAGAGATCAACCTGCTTTCCAACACGCAGTACCAGAACGAGTACGACCAGTACGACACCGACCGCATCAACCATATTTACCAGTACTCTATCTCCAACTTCCAGAAGAAGATTTCAATCGAGGAAATCGCCGAAGTGGCCAATATCAGTCCGCATTCGTTTTGCAGGTATTTCAAAAGCCGCAGCCGCAAAACCTACTCGCAGTTTTTGCTGGAATTACGCATCGGCCACGCCTGCAAGCTGCTTTCAGAAAGCCGCATTCCCGTAGCGCAGGTGTGTTTCGAAAGCGGTTTCAATAATTTTGCCAACTTCAATAAATATTTCAAACTCCACAACGGCAAAAGCCCGATGCAATACCAGAAGGAATTCCGGAAAATTCCGATTTCAGGCCATTTGCCCACTTTTAACACCGTTTTATGAAAGTCAACCTGATTAATATCTTTGAAAAGCGTATTCAAGAAGCTGAAATTCACATAACCGGCCAACGTATCAGTAAAATCACCCTATCAGGCCCCGAAAATCCCGCCCTGCCGTACGCATTACCCGGCTTCACGGATGCGCACGTACACGTGGAGAGCTCGATGCTTACGCCTGCGCAATTTGCCAGGCTGGCCGTGGTACATGGGACGATCGCGACGGTGTCCGACCCTCACGAAATCGCGAATGTACTAGGTGTGGAAGGCGTCCATTTCATGATCGAAGACGGCAAACGCGTACCATTCAAATTCTGCTTTGGCGCTCCCTCTTGCGTCCCTGCAACGGTTTTTGAAACGGCTGGGGCTACCGTGGATGCAGAACAAGTGGGTGAATTGCTGGCGAGCGATGATATCGGTTATCTGGCGGAAGTGATGAATTTCCCGGGGGTCTTGAATGAGGATCCCGACATGATCGCCAAAATCAATTGGGCCAAACACTATAATAAGGTAATAGACGGCCACGCGCCCGGCCTGCGCGGCGAGGCTGCCAAACAATATGCGGGTTACGGCATCAGTACTGATCATGAATGCTTCACGTACGCGGAGGCGCGCGAGAAGATCAATTACGGCGTCAATATCCTGATCCGCGAAGGCAGCGCAGCACGGAATTTCGATGCACTGATCCCGCTTATCGCCGAGTTTCCGCACTGCATTATGTTCTGCTCTGACGATAAGCACCCCGACAATCTCGTAGAAGGACATATTAATGTACTCGTCAAACGGGCACTCGCACTCGGGTACGACCTCTGGAATGTACTGCGAGCGGCCTGCATTAACCCGGTAACCCATTACAGCCTCAATGTCGGACTGTTGCGTGAGGGTGATGCCGCCGATTTTATTCTGATCGACAATACGCATACATTTAAAATCCTAGAAACGTGGATCGACGGGACGGTCGTTGCGCGAAATGGGGTGTCACTGATCCCCGATTTGCGCAGCGCACACCCCAATTATTTTGAATGCGGGCCAAAAACTGCAGCGGACTTTAAATGTCCTGCAAAAAAATCCGAAACGCAGATCAGGGTGATCGAGGCTTTGGATGGTCAATTGGTTACAAATGAATGGATAACGGACGCAAAAATTATCGACGGCGCGATAGTACCAGACCTTGAAAAGGACGTATTGAAGGTGGTAGTCGTAAACCGATACTCGGAAGCTCCCACCGCCGTTGCATTCATCCGCAACTTTGGGTTGAAGCAGGGCGCATTGGCCTCGTCGGTTGCACATGATTCGCACAATATCATATGTATAGGATGTGATGACGAGAGTATTGCGCGGGCTGTGAATCTGGTCGTCGAAGCGCGGGGCGGATTGTCCGCTGTGGGAGCGGGGTCGGAGCATTTGATCGGGCTCCCGATCGCCGGATTAATGACCGACCGCGATGGATATGAAGTCGCTGAAAGTTACACGGGTATCGATCGTTTTGTCAAAAACACGCTTGGATCGACATTGAAATCGCCGTTTATGTCTCTGTCGTTCATGGCGTTACTGGTAATCCCCTCGCTGAAACTAAGCGATAAAGGCCTTTTTGACGGAGAAA
>DATMSL010000941.1:0-7931 GCA_035565435.1 Dyadobacter sp.
TTGACCACATGCACTACTTCAACACACTAATATTGGAAGAGGCCAACCGGTTTCTTCGTACCCTTCATCCGCAGGCGATAGATAAAATATTTTACAACATGGGAGTGGCGGCACAAACGAACGATCCCAGACTGTTAAAGAAAATTCACCAGCATATTTGGGAATTAAGGACAACTTATAATGGTAATGAAATTCGGCTGCTTGCCTTTTGGGACAAGTCAGATACAAAAAACACGCTGGTAGTAGCTTCCAATGGCTTCATTAAGAAGTCGGCGAAAATCCCGTCGCAGGAAATACAACGAGCGTTAAGAATTAGAGCTAGATATTTTGAAGAACAACAATAATCATGGGAAAATCAAAAATGAAGGTATACACGCTGGAAGAATTGAAAGACCAGTACATAGGCCCTATTGGCAGTCCTGCTAGAGATGCACATGAACATAAACTAAGCATGGACCTACTTGGCCGGGCCATCAGAACTATTCGTAAAGAGCGGAATCTTACGCAGGAGCAACTTGGAGAACTCGTCGGGGTGCAAAAGGCACAGATCTCTAAACTCGAAAATGGCACCAATAGTGCAACCATTGATACCATCCTGAAAGTTTTCAGCGCCTTGAAAGCAGAAGTTCAGTTCAATGTTACAGTCAATCAGCAAACATTGACCATTAGATAGCGACAAATACCAATAGCTTCAGATATCATCAATAATTCCCCTTATACTCCCGCGGCGTATGCCCGATATACTTCTTGAAATTCCGGTTAAAATTCGATAGCGAATCGAAACCGCTATCGTAGGCGATCTGAGCGATCGTCCATTTGTCTTCGAGCAGGAGTTTGCAGGCGTGGCCGATGCGGATTTCGTTGACGAAGTCGATGAAGGTCTTGTTCGAGCGGGCCTTGAAATAGCGGCAGAATGCGGCTTCGGTCATGCCGGCAAGGGAGGCGACATCGCTGAGGCGGATTTCCTGGAAGAAATGCTGCAGCACGTAGTTATGCACTTTTTGCATTCGTTCGGTTTCGGATACCTTAAAGTTGTTTACATATCCATAGCTCGAAATGAACTCGCCGGAATTGTCGTGCGCAAGTTTGTCGAGCAGCGTCAGCAGCTGCAGAATCCCCTTAAATCCTTCCGCGGTCGTAAGCGAGATCAGTTCGTCCCGAATATGCTCCGAGAGTGCGCCTTTATAGGAAATCCCTCTCTTAGAATCGGCCAACAGCTGACGGAGCCCAAGCATTTCGGGCTTGTCTAGAAAGTCCTTGCCTAAAAAATCTTCCTGAAAATAGAGCACGATGCCGTGGGTCATCAGCGGTGAACCCGTTTCGAAATAGGCCGGGTCGCTTCGCCAAAGGTGCGGCACGTCCGGACCGAGGAACACCGTGTCACCCGGACTGAAAGTTTGAATGGAATCCCCAATCAACCGTTTGCCAGTTCCCGCCAGAACGGTAAATAATTGGTAGTGCGGATGAAAATGCCAATTGGGATCGAAATGGGGCTCTTTGAGCTCGTGGACCGTCACGGTACGCACCTGGCTCTCGATATTTTTATGGATCGGTGCTTTCATATTCTGTCAGGATTTTACCCAAAAGATCAGCAATATTACATTATTACTATCAAAATACGATCATTTATCGAATTTATTCACAAAAAATAGATTGAGCCACCGGTAAAAGAATCCAGTCCTGGAACCGTTATAAATTATACCGTCCATGCTCGGACGACTGGCATATTTTTTGTAGATTTATAAAGCCGCTCAACTTTTTTGCAACCTTTTTTGCGAGTACGATGTCAATCATAGGTAGTTCTGAAATTTATTTACGCATATGAAAGCCCTTATAATTCCGACAGCATCCGTGCTGTTTTTTTCGCTGCTGACGGGTTGTGGAAAAACTACCACAATCAGCAGCAATGTGGAGTTGACCGGCAAATGGCAATTGGAGAGCATCGTGCAGGAGGATGATACCATCAGCAAACCCGCTACTACGAAAGGGGTGATGGACATAGGCCTCAATTTCAAAGACAAAGGCGAGCTGGAAGGCACAACTTCCACCAATATTCTCACAGGCTTTTACGAAACCGCCCAGCAAAATACGATCCAGATCGGTGGGGGCGGCACCGAAAGAGCGGAAACGAGCTGGGGCAACCTGTTCGTCAATGCGCTGCCGAGCGTAAACCTGTATGATTTGAAAACCAATCGCTTGATTCTGTATTACGAAAACAACAATCAGCTCATTTTCAGCCGGGTACAGTAAAATTCATCAATCATAAGCTTCATAACGTGGCGGTCTTTCCAAAAGGGCCGCCACTTTTTGTTTGCTCAATGAGTCGATTTTACCCCGATATTCACGCAAGCAGACACCAACTTATCAATATCAGCTAACTACTCGTCAAATCGTGTATATTGAACAGTACTTTTTTACTTTAAGATTGTATACTGAAAAGACAGGGGCATTTGCATCCCGCCTAATCCATTCGCCAGCGAGATAAATTCGATTTTGATGAAGTACAGCATGAACCTCCTTTTGTGGGGAAACCAGATTGACGAAAGCCTATTTCCTACCCTCGAACTCATCAAAGAGATCGGTTTTGACGGCGTCGAGGTGCCTATTTTCAATACAAATCCCGAGCATTGGTTCAAGTTCCGGCAGAAGCTCGACAGCCTGGGCCTCGCGTGCGAGACCGACACCATCTGCGGTCCGTCGGAACACCTCATCAGTTCCGACCCAGCCATGCGCCGCCACACGATCGATCATTTGAAACGTGCGTTGGATTGCTCCCTCGTACTCGGCGCAACCCGCCTGATGGGTCCCTACCATTCGGCACTCGGCGTCTTCACTGGAAAACCGGCCACGGAAGAAGAATGGCAATGGGGAATCGAGGGAATCCGCGAAGTAGCCGACTATGCAGAATCGCTCGACATTACCCTCGGCTTGGAATACCTCAACCGCTTCGAGCTGTACCTCACCAGCTGCGGCGATGAAATCATCCGCTTCGTGGACGACGTGAACCATCCGAACTGCAAGATCATGTTCGACACGTTCCATGCGAATATCGAAGAGAAAAATATTGGCGACACCATCCGCAAGGCAGGCGACCGCATTTCATTCATCCAGCTTTCCGAAAACGACCGCTCCACACCCGGCAAGGGTAATGTGGATTGGGAAGGCGTGTTTCAGTCGATCCGCGACATTCAATATGATGGCTGGATCAGCATCGAGGCATTCAGCCCGAAACTGCCGGTAGCCAACATCTGGCGCAAGATGTTCGATTCGGAAGAGCAGCTGATGCGCGATGGATTGGCATTCATCAAATCGAACCTGGGATAATCTTTCCGTTTCTATCGCCAGTTAAATGTATCCAAAAGTTACATTTAACTGGCGATAAAAGTATTAGCTGAAAAAGTTGAACAATTAGAACGAATTAAAAAATGAGTACAGAATAATAGAGTTCATTATTTGGGATTGGTCTAAATAAGACTACTTTTGACGCGGTTTTGCCAACAGCCAGTCTATTTAACCCCAATATCATGAGGATATTTTGTTTACTCATCCTTTCTTTTTGCTGCTTCACCGCCTTTGCGCAAACAGGCCAGATTAAAGGCAATATCAAAAACAACGCAGGCCAGCCGGCGGAATCTATTAACCTGATCCTCAAAGGGACAGGACAGGGAACGTTGACCGATGCTGACGGCGGTTTTGAATTCAAAGCATTGACACCCGGCCACTATGTGCTCGTGGGTACAGGTTTGGGAATCAAGCGTATCAACCGCAGCGTGCATGTGAAGGCAGACGAGACAGCCACCCTGGAAATCACTACCGAAGAAAATACCCAGGAACTACAAACCGTAGAAATAGTCGGTAACCGCGGGACCAGCTACAAAAACGACCTGTCTTTTATCGCCAGCAAGACCGCCACGCCGATTAAGGATGTTCCCCAGGCCATTTCATACATTACCAAGGAAGTAATGCGCGATCAGGGCGTGTTCCTGATGGGCGACGCCGTGAAAAACATGAGCGGTGTGAATCAGTTTACATTTTACGACGACCTCACAATCCGCGGATTTCGCATGAACGGAGGAAGCACTACCCAACTTGTCAATGGCCTTCGTACATTTTCAGGCTTCTGGAAACAACCACCTGTGAATTACCTCGAACGCGTGGAAGTAATTAAAGGAGCCGCTTCTGCATTGTACGGTAACACTTCACCGGGTGGCACAATCAACCGCGTGACCAAAAAGCCACTCGATACGCCCAGAAAATCATTGAGTTTCACAACCGGGAGCTTTAATACCCTACGAACCCTGGCTGACTTTACCGGCCCGATGAATGAAAGCAAAACTTTGCTTTACCGCCTCAACCTGGGTTATGTGAATGCACAAGGCTTCCGTAATCTGCAGTTTGACAAAAACATCATTGTCGCGCCGTCTGTATCGTTCCTGCCCACCGACAAAACCCGCATCAACTTCGACCTCGTTTTCAACCGTTCCAACAGCCGCCTCGACCGTGGCCAGTCTGTGAAGGGAAATGACTTGTATTCTAGCTCGATCCGCACATCGCTGAACGCGGTGAATGATTATCTCAACGAAGAAACTTACCTGATTACCACTTCATTAAACCACCAGTTTACCCAGAACACCTCACTCAACGTCGCTTACCTGCGTACGGGCTATTCGGAAGACCTGCTCGAACACCGCAGCAGCAATGTAAATGCAGTGGATTCGGCTGGAAAGGCTATTGAAAATCTGGTTGCGCGGCAGGTGTTTATCCGTAAAACGAAGTCGTTCATGGATAATGTGTCGCTGTTCTTCAACCATAACTTTAACACGGGCATTGTCGAGCACAAACTGGTGGCGGGTTACGATTTTATCCAATCGTCGACCCCAAAAGGTTCAGGTCAGCAGACAGCGAACGGTTACCTGCTCAAAGCGGGTGGTGCAGCGGCTTACAACCCCAAAACGCCTGAAAAATATGTTTTCTATAACTACACGGAGAACGGCGTTACTTACAGCATTCCCAAGCCGAATATTTCGCATTACGACCTGACTTTGCAGAACAACAATATGGAAGACCCTTCCAAGTACATTTACAACGTCACGGCCAACTCCGCAACTACGCCCGTACTTTACAAATTACACGGCTTGTATTTACAGGAACAGCTGAAAATCAAAAAGTTGCAAATTCTGCTCGGCTTACGCTACGATACCTACATTGATAAGAAAGGCTACACCACCAACAACGAGCAGAATGTGACGCAGCATGCATTGCTGCCGCGCATCGGGGCCGTTTATTCGCTCACCAACCACGTTAATGTGTATGGCACTTACACCCAGGGCTACAATCCGCAAGACCCTGTTGTACAAAGCAACCCATTGTCCGGCGGGCCGTTCGACCCGATCCGCAGCAGCCTTTCGGAAGCTGGTTTGAAAACAGAATGGCTTGACGGCCGTCTGACCGCAAATGTCTCGGTTTATAAAATCACCCAGAGCAACACGCTGTATTCTGCCAATGCAGCCGACCGCCCCGACCTCATGATCCAGGTGGGCAAAGAAACTGCAAAAGGGGTTGAATTCGATGTGACAGGGAATATCCTTCCGAACTGGAACGTGATCATGACTTACAGCTACAACGACGCGAAGATCACCGATGCCGGCTCAAAAGCTACCGATCAGGTGCTGGTGAATCTCCAAAAACCAAACGCACCGAAAAACCAGGGGAGCGTCTGGACGAAATATACTTTCGTGGATAACTTCCTGAGTGGCTTCGGCGTCGGGCTCGGTGGTAACTTCGTAACGGAGCGTAACCTATCGCTGAACAACACCCAGACATTGCCCGGCTACGCTTTGCTGAACGGGGCTGTTTATTATAAAATCGACAAATTCCAGTTCCAGGTCAACCTCAACAACCTGGGTAACAAGACCTATTGGGTAGGCGGGTATGATTACCTGCGCCTCTTCCCCGGCGCGCCGCGCAACTTCATGGCGACCATTTCTTACACTTTCTAAAATGCGTGCTATTTCATCAAATCTGTGAAAAAGACATTCAAGAAAATTGCGTCGCAACTGCATTTATGGCTGGGGATCTCCTCCGGCCTTGTGGTTTTTATAGTGGCGCTAACGGGAAGCATTCTGGTTTTCGAGGAGGAGCTGGAACCAGTCATTTACCCGAAATTCCACGTGGTAGAAGCTCCGAAGGATCAGTCACCGCTTTCGCTGGATAAGCTACGTTCCATTGTTACAAACACGTACCCCAGGCAGCGCATTGCCCGCATTGAGATCGAGCCCGACCCCGAGCGGACCGTTGTATTCGGTTTGGTAAAAGGCAAGAACGAAAAGGATGTCTTTTCAGTAGCTGTAAACCCCTACACCGCTGAAATCACCGATACGCGCCGCGAAAACAAATTGTTCTTCCACATTGTACTCCAACTGCACCGCTATTTGTGCATGGAAGACACCGGCAAAGCCATTACCGGCGTCGCTACTATCCTATTCATCGTGATCATGATCACCGGCCTCGTCCTCTGGTGGCCCAACCGCAAGCAAACCAAACAGCGCTTCACCATCAAATGGAACGCCAAATTCAAGCGGCTCAACTGGGATTTGCACGCCGTTTTCGGCTTCTATGTGCTGCCGTTCACCTTCCTGATTGCATTAACCGGCCTCGTTTGGAGCTATAAATGGGTCAACAGCATGATCTTCGTTACTTTCGACGGCAAGCCTCAGCAAAAACGCGAGGTACCTGCGAATATCGCCTTCTCGAATGCAGCTACTACCGGCACATTAGCCAAAATTACCGCAGAGACCCATCGTCTCTTACCCTATCCAGGCCGCATTCAATTCACATTACCGGAACCCGACAGCCTATCCATCACTATTTCCAAAGTCAACGAAAACGCCTCGGTTAGCAACGTCGTCGATTTCCTGTACTTCGATCAAAACGACGGCCATTTGCTCAGCAAGCGCCTTTATGATGATGAAACTACGGGTATGAAAGTACGGCGGCTCATTTTTCCGATCCATACTGGCAGCATTTGGGGATGGCCTACGAAGATATTGGCGTTGCTTGTGGCTTTGATTACTGCTACGTTGCCGGTTACCGGGGTGATTATTTGGGTTGGGAGGAAGTTCAAAAAGAAGGAGAAGAAGGTTAGAAAAAACGCTAAGCCACTTGCAGCCAGCAGCCGGGCGAATGTGACTGTTAGCTAACCATTTTTACGCCGGGTAAGTCAAATCGGTTACTTGATAAAGGGATCCCTGGTAGAGTTAAGACTGTCTTAATTTTATCAGGGATTTTTGTAAACAATCAACCATTTGACACCTGATTATGAAAAGAGGTAAAATAACCTACAAGGTCACAAACGACGAGGAGCATGCTGCTCTACTTGAAAAGGTAGATGTATTGATGAGAATTGATTCAGTAAATACCACACGGGAAGAAAGGCAGCACATTCGGGCCATGGGAGAAGCTTTGATGGCTTACGAAAAGAGCATTTATGAAATCCCCGAACCTTCCTCACTTGAAGGTATTCTTGAATTACGAATGTATGAAATGAGGATTAAGCATCAAGATCTCGCTCAAACGCTTGGAATCTCGCAAGAAGAGCTTGAAATGATCATGTGGGAAGATAAGAAGGCGGACATCTCATTGCTAAACGTTATCAGAGGGAAACTCGACATCTCTTCTGAGGTCATCTCAAACTACATCCAACAGTTGTGAAGACGTTTGTTTCGCTGGAACAGGCATTTGAATGGTGGCTAAAAACCATTTACCCAACAATCCCACCAAGTTTGAAAGAAGGTAAGTACCGAAATGCGTGGCGCGATTACACTTATAAAAAAGGCATTTCCCAGAAGCGCATGAGAGAGATACTTTCAGATTTTGGGAACATTTCTGAGAAAGTTACCGTCACTTTCAATTTGAAGTAAGTATTTGTTGGA
>DATMSL010000942.1:0-5522 GCA_035565435.1 Dyadobacter sp.
GTCGCAGTGCCGATCAGCATCGTGGTTAACCCCAAATACATTGGATTTCTTGTGTACTTAAAAGGTCCCGTAGTGACAATTAGAGTTGCTTTAGCGCCAGGGCGGGGATTTGTCCCTAATCTTCGGAAATATAAGCCGCTCCCAAGACCCAGAGAAAATCCTAAAACAAGAAGTATTTTACCCGTTGTGCGGTTGAAATTTAAAACGAAAAAGGATTGTGCATTTTCCTGAAATTCAGTAAGTTAATAAGGGTACCAAACCATATTAACAATGCACAATCTTAGGGCCAATTTCAGCAAATTTCTGGCGATTGCCAAATCAGTTTTTCGGGACGAAATAGACGTCGAAGGTAATTTTAGATTTTACCCAAACAAGCCAAAAATGTCTGATATACAAGTAATTACTTTGTCGTGTTTGGCGGAATCTTTGTCCATAGACTCGGAGAATTGGCTGTTCGGCAAGCTTCGCTCTGGGTATTCCAAACTGTTCCCCGACTTGATTCACAGAAAACTGACCAATCCGACGAAAGCGCCATTAAGCCGATCACGCCGATAAAAGAAAACCAAATAAGCATCACCGGCCCGAAAAACTTTCCTATCTGATGGGTGCCGAGTTGCTGAATGAGGAAGAGCACAACGATAATTGCGATAACGATCGGAACTGTGTTCAGGTGCGGGTCAAACTTTTGAAGACCTTCGATCGCGGAGGCAACCGATATGGGCGGTGTTATGATCCCGTCGGCGATCAGGAATGCCCCACCCAGGATGGCAGGCACGATCAGCCACTTGCCAAAATACCTTCTGATCAAGGTGTACAGCGAAAAGATCCCTCCTTCTCCATGGTTATCCGCCTGCAAGGTGATCAGGATATATTTTAAGGTGGTCTGAAGGGTGAGCGTCCAGATAATGCAGCTGAGAATACCCAATGCTTTGATGGGCGAAACAATTTCTCCATCATGGAAAAGCGCATTCAGTGTGTAAAGCGGCGAGGTCCCGATGTCCCCGAATACGATCCCGATGGCTATCAAAAGCCCCGCGGGTTTGATCTGTTTGTGAAATGCGTGATAGTCTGCGCTGTGTTCCAAAATGAAAGCGGTTTCGTTTTTTACGAAATAAATCAACTTTGTCAGGAATCCGCAAGATTTAGTTGTTTGGACTTTCGAAACGGCGTGTTTTTCACGAAACTACGCTTTGTAGGCAAATGACAACCATAAGTAGCGTCAATACAACGAAGAGTAGTTGCTTTTTTGCAGGCAACCCGGCATCTCCCATATAGTTTTGCGATGTCGAAAAACAAAAAACAAAACACGTATGGACAGTAAAGTAATCGGCGAGAAGATCGCCAAAGCACGTAAAGACAAAAGTATGTCGCAGGCGCAGCTTGCCCAGCAGATTTTCATCAGCCCGCAGGCGGTCGGAAAATGGGAACGCGGAGAATCGATGCCCGACATTACCACATTCGACCGGCTGGCAGAGATTTTGGGGGTAGACCTAAATTACTTTTCAGAACACGCGCCATCGGTCGCGACAGAAATAGCAGGTACTACCCCGGCAAGGCCGTCGGATCATGTCGTGGAAAACGCTGCCGGTTCCGGGGACCGTCAGGTTATGATCAACCTCACGGCGGCCGATCTGCAAGGAAGCGATTTTGCGGGTGTCGCGTTGCATAAGGGCAAGTTCAAAGCTAGTTCGCTACGCGGGGCCGACTTCTCCAACGCCGATCTGACCGGCAGCTCCTTTGACGCGACAGACGCGCGTGAAGCGAACTTTGACAGTGCTAATCTGACAGAGTGCAACTTTTCGGCCACAGACCTCTCCGGCGCAAGGTTTGGTAAATGCGTCCTGGTACGCACCGTCCTGAATATGTCGGGCCAGGGTGCAAAGTTCGTGGATGCAAACCTGGTGGATGTGAAGCTGATCAAAACAGACCTTAGAAAGGCCATTTTTGAGAACTGTACCTTTACCGGAGTAGATTTCAGCTACTGCGACCTACGCGGGATCGACTTTGGTCGCCAGACCTTCGATGGCGTCAGGTTCGACAAGTCTGCGCTGAGCGACGTATCCTTCCAGGGCGCAACGCTTAAAAACGTGTCCTTCACAGTACCCTTCTCTTTGACCAACAAATCGCACCTGGCCCTGAAAACCATCAACTTCAACGGGGCGAAGATGGACAAGCTTACCCACCTGGCGCTCAAAGGCCTTGGCGTCGTCGATTTGTCAAACGTTACGATCATTTAACCCGAAGTAATCATGCAAAAGCTGGCAATACAAGTTGAAGGGCTGCAAAAGTCCTTTAAAGGGCTTCATGTGCTCAAAGGAGTAGATTTCCAGGTAGAAAAAGGCAGCATTTTCGCCTTGCTCGGCACCAATGGTTCCGGAAAAACCACGATTGTCAAAATCTTGACTACGCTGCTCAAACCCAATAGCGGAACGGCGATCGTGACTGGATTTGACGTTACGACGAGTCCCGGTCAGATCCGCCAGGCGATCAGCCTTACGGGGCAGTTTGCTGCCGTGGACGAAATGCTTACCGGGCGGGAGAACCTGGTCCTGATAGCCAGGCTGCGGCACCTGCGAAATTCCCGCCAAGTAGCCGACGACCTGCTAAGCCGCTTTGGCCTTAACGAAGCGGCAGGCAGGATGGCATCCACCTACTCGGGCGGTATGCGCCGGAGGCTCGACATTGCGATGAGCCTGGTGGGCAACGCCGAGCTCATATTTCTGGACGAGCCTACCACCGGTCTCGATCCGGAGGCGCGTATCGAAGTTTGGAGAATCATCAAAGAACTGGCCGCCGGTGGCACCACCGTTTTTCTGACCACCCAGTACCTGGAAGAAGCCGAACAGCTCGCGGACAGGATCGCCATTCTCGACAAAGGGAAAATTATCGCCAGCGGCACACTAGCGGAACTGAAAAACCTGTTCCCAGCCGCAAAAGTTGAATACATCGAAAAACAGCCGAGCCTGGAAGAAATCTTCCTGGCGATCGTCGGCGCTAACCAGGAAAAATAAAATGGAAACTACAAGAACCTATTTTTTTACAGACACGGCCGTTATGCTGGGCCGTTCGCTGCGGCACGTGTTCCGCAGCATGGACACGATCATCACCGTCACGCTGATGCCCATCGCCATGATGCTGCTATTCGTATACGTGCTCGGCGGCGCGATCCAAACCGGAACAGACAATTACGTCAACTATCTGCTGCCGGGTATCCTGCTCATCGCCGTCGCAAACAGCATTGGATACACCTCCTACCGATTGTTTTTAGATATGCAGAAAGGCATATTCGAACGGTTCCATTCGATGCCCATTGCGCGTTCGGCTGCATTGTGGGGCCATGTGCTGACCTCCCTTGTATCCAACATGATTTCTCTTCTTATCATCGTCCTGGTGGCGCTGCTCATGGGCTTCCGCTCATCCGCGGGCGTGATCGAATGGCTGGGAGTGTCGGGCATGCTGGCATTGTTTACATTGACATTAACCTGGATCGCTGCCATAGCCGGCCTGTCCGCCAAGTCGGTAGACGGCGCTGCCGCAATTGCCTACCCAATCCATTTCCTACCACTGATCAGCTCCGCATTCGTGCCCACCGCCACCATGCCGCCGGCCGTGAAGGTGTTTGCCGAAAACCAGCCTGTGACCCCGGTTGTCGAGACGATCCGTGCGTTACTCACCAATCAGCCGGTAGGCAATGAACTGTGGCTTGCGCTCGCCTGGTGCGGGGGGATCGTGCTTTTGGCTTACCTATTTGCAATGCGGATTTATCGTAGGGCTAACTGAACCTAAATTGCAAGAACTACAACAGCTAGTAAAGCGGTTGATAGACAAAATGGTCCTATCCAAATGATTGGCACATGGATAGTGGGCGCGTTCACTGGCAAAAAAGAATACAAAAACGCGTCACCCATTAAGGCAAACGTCAAGCTGAACGATGCATACATCGGCAATTTTAACTCGTCAATATGCTTTTGCATCCTTAAGTGATGGATTTAACTAGCCTTCACAAACCTTTCATTAACGGTAAAGCCATTATTTCCCTTAACGCTAATATGCTTTCCTAAGGCTATCGGCAAACGCGTTGGGAAGCAGGCTCAGCTCCACAGCTTGCGCCGCTTTTTCGACATCGTATTTAATCCTGACAAACTCAACCTGAACAGTATCCTTTGACGTAAAGCCTGCTAACTGGCCAATCGTTAAAAGCACATAGCATGCTCGCGCGTCCCCATCCTTGGGTTTGCCCACAGAACCCGTATTGATCAGGTGATGGAAATGGTCACTGCCGTCTTTACCCGAATTGATGATGCGATGATAAGGTTTGTGCGAGTGACCAAAGCAAAGGATATCGGCTTTAAATTCCCTAACTAATTCAACCATATAATCTTCTGAAAGCTCCTGCAACAAATACTCGTTGATGCTGCGCGGACTACCATGGACAAGCAACATACTCAGCTGTTGATCATTAATTTGGAATTCTAATCTGAGGTGCCTGGGAAGTGTTAATAGATAGTCCCTTTCCTTGTTTCCAATCAGCTTATAGGCGTACTCGCTGTTTTCTTCTTTGCTGCAATCGCCTTCGGAAGGAAATACTTTTGAAACTTTCAGGTCGTGATTCCCTGCAATGGTAGCGATCCCATGCTTACGGACCAGGCCGATTACCTGGTTGGGCCACACATTATAGCCGACCAGGTCACCCAGGCAATAGACAACATCGGGATTATGTTTTTCCAGGTCTTCCAAAACTGCCTCAAAAGCAGGTAGGTTAGCATGGATATCAGAAAGTAGCGCTATTTTCATTTTCCCAAGCGTAGAGATTCTGCATATGCATCCGGCAAGATACTTTCTTCGACCGCCTTGGCCGCTTTTTCAACATCGTACTCAAAACGTATAAATTCAACGGTGATACTTTCCTTGTCGGATGTGGACGCATTGGCATTTATGTGCAGGACTACATAACCACCTCTTGGGTCACCGTCCTTTGGTTTGCCAACTGAACCGATATTGATCGCGTGACGGAAATGATCTGTGCCGTCCGGCTCGACGGAGCCGATGATTCTATGGTAAGGTTTGTGAGTATGCCCAAAAAGCATCACATCTGCACCGGCCTGCTCCATGATTCGCAGCATACTTTTTTCGTCCCGGTCTGCAAACAAATACTCGTTGATCCGGCGAGGGCTACCGTGTACCAGCAGCACCGATAATGGCTTGTCGTTGAGTTGGAATTCCAGGCGGATGTGTGCCGGTAGCGTTCTTAGATAAGCCCGCTGCTCATCTTTGATAATTTTGTTTGTGTAGGCAATCGACACTTTACCGTTCTCTTTCTCATCGTCGGTTTTATAGGCGCAGCCACAATCGTCGCTGCTCCTTCCGATGCCAAAGTCGTAATTACCGGCAATGGTAGGGATACCGCGCCTTTTAATATGGTCGATTACTTCATTGGGCCAGATGTTGTATCCGACCAGGTCTCCCAAGCAATAAATAGCGTCGGTGTCTCTTGAATCGACATCATCAAAAAAGGCCTCCAA
>DATMSL010000943.1:0-2983 GCA_035565435.1 Dyadobacter sp.
CATGAGATGGTTTCCGAAACTTAAACGAACAGGTTAACTATAATTATGAAAATCGGTATTCAGTTTGATGATTTGATTAGTGGGTTAACATAAATGGTGTCATGGTCTGAGGTACTTCGAAAGGCAGGCATACAAGTCCCATTCCTTCGTATAGAGCATATAAATGGTGTATTTCAGTTTTTTAGGCAGCCGGTCTTCCCAGGTCTTTTTATTCAGATGAACCCTTTTTTCCATGCCCGCGACCACCAGTGCGGGCGGAACCAGTAGCCGATACGCACTCAGGAATGCATTTGCTGCGATATGTATGAGGGCCAGGCTTTTAAATCCCGCAGCTACTTCGATAAAAATGAGCCCGGTATGGGCCATCGAAACATAGGCCACGCGTCGTTTCACCGATGATTGGACCCTTGCAAATCCCGCGGCCATCGTAGCCGCACTCAATCCGAGTAATCCAATGAGCGCCCGGATGGAAAGCTGATGTTCCCACATCGGGTAAGAACGCAGCAACAGGAACACGCCCATTTGTACCGTAAGCGTAGTCAGCAAAATCGCACTTGCCGTAGTGGAATTTTGCAGTGCCTGCGGCAGCCACGAGGAAAACGGTAACTGCGACGCTTGCATGGAAGCCGTTACCAGCAACAGCAGTGAGATCACCGCCGTGTTTTCCCGCCCGAGGTGGTGGCTTGCCCACATGGCAAGGAGCAAGCCCACGTCACCTAAGCGATATATAAAGAAGGCTTTCGCCGGAATGCCGAGCGTCGGGCCGCCGAGCGTCGGGCCGACGATTGTCGGGCCACCATTGTTTTTAAAATCTCGATGGAGGATAATGAGCAAAAATGAGGTAATGCCCATGATCTCCCAGCCGAGCAATAGCGTTTTTAACCTACCAGATAAAATGACTAACCCGTAGCCCACACAAAAAAGCAGAACCGTGACGACAAAACGGGGCCATTGCTTGTGCCCATGCAATGTTCTGCGACCACTCCAGACGGCCAGAAGCGCCATAGCCAATCCGATGGCGACATAGGCCCGGGTCAAACCGTCAAAATGGAAATCACTCCAAAACATACACTCATTCAAAAAAGCTATCGACGACCAGTATTAATCAGCAATGCGGCTTCACCAATCACCAGCCACCGATAGCGAATATTTTAATGGATCGGACTTGTAACCTACCATTTCACCGTTTTTTAAGACCCGAAGCTCACAAGTGAGCGGGTCGATCACCACCAGACGTACCCATTCATTCATTATCCATTGTGCGACAGGTTTTGGAGAATGCACTCCATTCAGCCGGTCGATCACTTTCAACACCGTTTCATGGAAATGCTCCACAATGCACAGCAGGCGTATCGGTTCCAACCCCTCGGTTAGCTCAGCGGGCAGACCAATCCGTAAATCTCCATGGGCACCATCAGCCACCCCGAACAGACCGATTATCTGGTCACTCAGCGCATTGTCGGCTTTCATGCCTGCAGCGCCTGTACGTGAGAAAAAGTATTCAAGATTGGCGGCACCCAGCGAGGGTACGATGGTTTCGAGCATCTTTTCCAGTTCCTCACCGTCCCGATCGAGCGAGAAGTCATAGCTGTTCAGACAGGCCTGGTAGCCGGGCGGGGTGTCCCGTGCTACCTCCGGCCTACCGATAATGCAAAGGGAGTTCGGTGCGCTTATGCGCCCTGTTTCCGAAACGTACCCGCTGCGCTGATTCGGTGTATTCCGGCATAATCCGGCGAGTATTTCTTCGTAATAGCTCCATTCCACAGCCTCCTGCCAGATGGCGAGTACTTCGCTCTTTTCGCTGGCGGGAACCGGCGCAAACAAATCTGCGGGCCGACTCGCCAGATGCGAAGCCAGTGGCTTCCAATGCTTGCCAAAGCGATCGTCCAATACATCGATTTCCAGGAGCAATTCGAATACGATCAACTCCCGGAGGGTAATATAGCCACCGTTGGGCAGACTGTCCCGGTTACTTTCCAATGTCGCTACCAGTCCCGACCAGCCCCGGTGGGCAAATTGCTGATCGAAAAGGTATTGTTCGAAAAGTGCCTCCTCGCCTACAATGATGGCCAGTAAGTCGCTGATCGACGGGGTGGCCTGCAAAAGCAGCTTACGCACCCGTGGCGTATTAAATGCGCTGATAAAGCTGTTCGCCTCCATTTCGCGCACGGAATCGAGAAAGCCTTGTCCGCGTACCGGGAATGACCAGTCCGAAACGCCGTGGTCGAGAAAGTTGCCCAAAATCCGGAACAATCTCGGATGGACGCGGGCATCCAAATCGGTGTTATATAGCTTTTGCCAGTTGGCCCTCAACCGCCCAATCCGTGGAGCGGCGTCGACCGTTTTGCAGGCAGCCGGAAACTTTTTCATTAATACTTTGTCCTGCCACTCAAATGTCTTTACAGCCCCTTTTTTCTCGACCAGCACTTTTTCCAGGACATCGGGCTTTACTCTTTTGGAGTTGTAAAGCGAACGGTATTCTTCCAGGGGAAGGGAGGTTTGGTAACCCAGCATTTCGGACGCGTGCCGCAGCGCGTCATGAAAGTGAAAGTCCTGAAAAGCTTCCAACGGATTCCGTTGGGTAAGTACCCTGCCGGGTGACAATGCCGGCAAAAATCGCTTCAATTCATGCAATACCGCGTGTTCGTCGAAAGAGTTGTTCCGGGCCGTCATGTGCAGAAACTGATAGCGTTTTACAAAGTCTTTTTTGCCGACCGGTCGGGGCAAAGCCTATTTCCGGTTTTTGTTTCTCAAAGGAGCCAAACAGCAATTAAAACGCAATTAAACAAGCCTTAAAATGCGGTTAAAATTGGTTAAAATGAAGATTATCAGCCGGTACGCTGCTTCCGTAAAAGGGGGCGGCCGCTGGATTATTAATGGAAGAAATGGGGCATTAAATGAAACTATTTCTTTAATTTTGTGTTTTACTCTACAATGTTAGTAGATTAATGTTTCATTCTTTAAACCTTCACCATTATGTCAC
>DATMSL010000944.1:0-6861 GCA_035565435.1 Dyadobacter sp.
AGTTTGTACAGAAATGCAGGGTAGCGATATTATCCAGGTTAACAGCAGGATAATGCCGGGTAGAATGGGAGGGGGCGAATGCTTATTGGCGCGGCCGGTATGCATGGCAGAAAGCGCTGGATTAATTTCACGCAAGTTACGGCGACGTACCTGCATGAATGCCAAAAGCCATTGAAATACATCAATGGCTTTTGAAAATTAATATTGAGGTAACATGGAAGTTAGTCTCAGATGAACCGGTTGATCAGGTTTTCGAGGTATTCCTGTTTGCCGGAAGTTGTTGCAGGTTCGCCTTTGGTAGCGGCCAGGTCGAACAGATCTTCCAGTTTCAATGCACCTTTTTCGAATTCTGCACCTTTACCACTGTCGAAGCTTGCGTAACGATTTTTGCGGATCTTGTCGTAATCTCCGTTTTGAATGATCTTGTCGGCAATCACCAATGCACGTGCCACGGTGTCGATACCGCCGATGTGTGCGTGGAATACATCATCCACATCGGTAGAGTTACGGCGACGTTTCGCATCGAAGTTGATACCACCGCCTTGCAGGCCACCTGCATTCAGGATCACGATCAATGCGCGGGTCCATTCTGCGATGTCGTTCGGGAACTGGTCGGTATCCCAGCCGTTCTGGTAGTCACCGCGGTTGGCATCGATCGATCCCAGGATACCTGCGTCGGCTGCTACCTGCAATTCGTGTTCGAAAGTGTGGCCCGCCAATGTAGCGTGGTTCACTTCGAGGTTCAGGCTGAAATCAGCCAACAGGTCGTGCTGGCGAAGGAAGCCGATCACGGTTGCTGCATCGTAGTCGTACTGGTGCTTGGTAGGCTCACAAGGTTTCGGTTCGATGAAGAACTTACCTTTGAAACCATTTGCACGGGCATAAGCCACAGAAATTTTCAGCATTTGCGCGAAGTGCTCCTGCTCGCGTTTCATGTCGGTGTTCAAAAGGCTCATATAGCCTTCACGACCACCCCAGAACACATAGTTTTCACCGCCCAATGCAATCGTAGCATCCAAAGCCATTTTCACCTGCGCACCCGCGTGAGCAACCACGTCGAAGTCAGGGTTGGTGGAAGCGCCGTTCATATAACGGTGGTGACCGAAAAGATTGGCAGTTCCCCAAAGGAGTTTCACGCCGGACGCTTTTTGTTTTTCACCCAAATAAGCAGTCAGGGCCTGCAAGCGCTTTTCGTTGGTACGCACGTCATCGGCGTAGTCTACCACGTCTACATCGTGGAAGCAGTAGTAAGGAAGACCCAGCTTGGTGATGAATTCGAATGCTGCATCCGCTTTGTCTTTGGCGCGGTCTACGGCATCCGGTTTTTTGTCCCAAGGGTAGAAAAGCGTAGGTCCGCCGAATGGGTCCAGACCAGCACCGCAGAACGTATGCCAGTAAGCCACTGCAAAGCGCAAATGGTCTTTCATCGTTTTGCCGGCGATCACGCGGTTTTCGTCGTACCAGCGGTAAGCCAGTGGGTTGTCGGTTTCCGGGCCTTCGAAAGAGATCTTTCCGATACCCTTAAAATACTCCTGTTCTCCGAGTAGAATGCTCATTGTAATGTAGTTAATCGTTTTTCTAATGCTTAAACAAACCGGCGATGCAATCCTGGGAGAACAACATCCTCCCTTTCTTCCATCCTCCTTTTACCCTATTTTAAATAATAAGTGTAAAATTGACATTTCATACTGCAATACTATCACTTTTTTCTGAAAAATTTGCAGCACCCACAAAAAAGAGGAGCAGATTTAATTTCTGCTCCTCTCAGGATAAGTTTTAAGCGGTTCTGATCAGAAGAACTTCGCGCGATGGTCTTCGATTTTCGCATTCTCGCGGATGGCTTCGTTCACCAGGTACGACATGCGGCTTTCCAGAGATTGGGTCAGCTGTGTTTTGTACTGCGTGAAATCTGCGATCTTAGGCGCATCTGTTTTGCTTGACAGCTCCATGATGAACACACCGTTTTCGCCGGTGAACACACCTGATTTCTGGCCTGCCTTCAAACCGAATGCTTTTCCAAGTGCGATAGGGTCGAAACCTGCGCTGGTCAGAAAGCCGGTTGCGAGTGAAATGTCGTTCGCTGATTCAACCAACGCACCTGCACCGTATTTCTTCGCGATGTCTTCGAGCGATCCGGTTGCACCTTTCAACTTGGCAGTGATTTGCTCTGCTTTGATCTGGTTACGCACTTTGGTAGTCAGCTCGTCACGGAAATCGTCTACTTTCACATCTTTCGCGTCTGATTTACCTGTCAGAACAGCCACTACATATTGTTCTTCGGTTTCGAACACGGGCGATACGTTGGAAGTTTTGGTATCGTCTTTGAATGCCCATCTTACGATGTCACGGGCATTCTGGATCGCATTGATATTGGTAGCTGATTCAGGAACGCGGTTTGCATTAGCCAGAACCAAACCTTTGTTTTTCTTCACAGCTTCCTCGAACTGCTCGCGGCTTTTTACCGAGTTGGCGAATTCGTCGGCTTTTCTGTAAGCTTCATCACGGGTAGCCTGGCTTGGCGCAATAGTCTTACCGATGGTGGCGATGCGGTACAGGGTATTCGATTTCGGAGCAGTTACTTTAATAATGTGGAAACCGAACTGGCTTTCCACCAAACGTGGGATCAGACCGGGAGCCGTGGCCGAGAAAACAGCTTCTTCAAATGGCTTAACCATCGCACCGTTGTTCTGGAAATAACCCAGGTCACCGCCGCGTTGTGCCGAGCCGGGATCCGCGCTGGAAGTAGCAGCCAATGCTTCGAAGTTAGCACCTGCTTTGATTTGTGCCAGAATGCCTTCCGCTTTCACGCGTGCAGCCGCTTTGGCAGAGTCCGACTGGTTTTCAGCACGGATCAGGATGTGGCTTGCTTTGGCAGAAGAAACAGTGTCGGAACGCGTGCCGCCGTATTTGTAGATATAATAGGTATTTCCTTCGCGGTAAGGCCCGTAAACACCACCCGGAACGAACGTCTTTACAGCCTCTTTCAACTGGTCGCTCATCGTAGCGTACGACTGGTTGATCGGCATCGGAATGTCGCTGTTCATGGCAGCAAATGCAGAGTCGCTTTGTGCGGTAGCAAGGCCGCGTGCGAGTTCTTTGATTTCGGTATACAATGCAGCGCTGTCATCTTTCGCAGGCTGAACCGGGAACGTTACGTACTCGATCGAGCGGGTATCGGTTCCTTTGTATTCTTTTTTGTGCGCGCTTAGGTAGTCTTGCAGCTGCGCGTCGGTTACTTTAATAGTAGTATCTACAACCGAGAAATAAGGCACGTACAGATAGCGGAGATTGGCTTTGGTATTCTGCGCTACGTACTCTTTTTCAGCTTGTGCTTTCGGAGTGTAGGTCGAGAGGCGAAGCAGGTTCTCGTATTTGGCACGAGTACGTTCTTCGCGAAGGCTCTTTTCAAAATTCTCCCAGGATTTTTGTTGTTCCAAAGGAAGTGTTTTGAGGTTTTTCAGATAGTTAACCACCGCATTTTTGTCGAAACGGCCGGTGGTAGGATCTGAAAATGCTTGCAGAATCGATGGGCTGATGTGGTTACCCTGTACCATGTCGTACAGTTCTTCGTCAGTTACCGCCAGTCCCAGTTTGTCGTATTGCTTTTTGTAAGCAATGTCTACCACGAACTGGTTCCAGGCCTGGTCTCTCAAAGAAGCCAGCTCGCCTTCATTCAGGCTGCGGCCCGATTGAGCCTCGTAGTTCTGACGAAACCCGTCCACCCGGCTTTGAAAATCTTTGATATTAATTTCTTTCCCGGCAATCTCTCCCACGGTCTGGTTGGCATTTCCGCCCAAGAGGGAATTAGGGCCCAGCAAATCGCCTCCAACCATAAAAAGAATTAAACTGATAGCGATAACCGTGACGGCTATCCCGGATTTTTCTCTGATTTTGTTAATTAAAGCCATTTTCTCGATTCAAATTAGTGCGCAAAATAAAAAGTTTTCTTGATGGAATGCAAGAGCTTACATCCGTATTTACAATTATTGGTAACATCCGGACGTTACGCGGCGCGCCGGAGATAGCAAGAGGACGGTTTTAGGGCTTTAATACATGTGTTTCAGATTGAAAGCATAGAGGATCGCCATGAAAACACTGAAAAATACACCGGCCATGGCGGTAATGACGCCCATCCAACCGCCGATCATCAGCAACGGCGCTGCAAATGCGACAGCCATACCGCCCAGATAGAGGTAGTAACCCCTCCGTTGCAGGTTCCACATCAGGTAGGCTGCATACAGCGAAAGTGATTCAAAAATAAGCATGATGATGGCGCCGGTTTTGATATTCTCTGCGGTAGTCTGCTCAATCACAGCTTCAAACATCTTGTCCATCGTCTTCGCTTCGGCGGTATTGCCCTGGCGTTCGAGGTTTTCACGGACTGCCTCAAACGTTTCGCGGGTTTTGTCGGCGGTGATACCGGGATTCCAGAGCCTTTCGGACTGGGTCCAAAGGCCCGAAACAGCACTCATGAAGGTAAGAAAACACAAAATCGTAAGGAACGTGGGGCGATTCACAGGTGCACTCATTCAGTTAGTAACAGATCAGCAGGTTTTCTGATGAAGGATGTAAAATTTGCCGTTTTCGGTGAAAACACCAAAGGCATTTGAATATTCTTCCCGTCGGCCTACATTTGTCGTTTTTTAATCCAATAAAAACTCAAACTTTCTAACAAACAGTACTTATGAGCCTTCAAATTCTGACTGAACGCATTGCAAATATCCTGGGGACAGATAGCGGACTGGATGCCACAGCCAAATTTGTGACCGACGAAGGAGTCCTGTTTGTCGATGGTAAATCTGTTCCTAACAGCGTTTCCAATAGCGATGCCGAGGCCGATTGTACGTTCGAAGTTTCGGTGAAAAATGCGTTGAAACTCATTGACGGCGACCTGAACGCGATGATGGCGCTCATGACCGGAAAATTGAAAATAGACGGCGACATGGGCGTTGCGATGAAGATCGCAGAAACCTTCGGACGCCGAAAGTAGGCTTTCAGGCCGGGTGCCTTTTTTTCGGATACCATCAGTTTTCAACAAACGATCACGCAGGCATGGAAAACGACGAAAAGGCATCCGGAAATACGACCAAAAGAAGGGATTTTATCAAAGCCGGTGCACTGGCGGCCGGCGGCTTTATGATAGTCCCGCGGCATGTGCTGGGGCGAGGCTTCATTCCTCCGAGCGACAAGCTCAATATTGCAGCGGTAGGCTGCGGCGGCAAGGCCGACTTCAATATCAGGCAGGCCTATAATAATGGTACGGAAAACATCGTCGCACTCTGCGACGTCGACGACCGACAATCTGAAAAGTACCGCAAGCAATTCCCCAACGCACCTTATTACAAGGATTTTCGCAAAATGTTCGAGAAAGAGGCGAAGACGTTCGATGCCGTCATCGTTACCACGCCCGATCATATGCATTACCCCGTCGCCATTGCCGCGATGGAGCTCGGGAAACATGTTTATGTAGAAAAGCCATTAACGAAAGATATCTGGGAAGCACGGATGCTGACCAAAGCTGCCAAAAAATATAAGGTAGTAACCCAAATGGGTAACCAGGGAAGCAGTAGTGACGGTACGCGCAACACCGAAGCGCTCGTACAATCGGGCGCGATCGGTGATGTGCATACCATTGAAGTATGGACAGATCGTCCTGTGTGGCCGCAAGGCGTGAAATCTCCCAAGGATAAGGGCGAGTCGCAACCCGTTCCGGCGGGTGTTGACTGGGATTTGTGGCTCGGTACCGCTCCGAAGCGCGATTACCACGAAGCATACATGCCGTTCCGCTGGCGTGGGTATTGGGATTTTGGCACGGGCGCATTGGGCGATATGGGCTGCCACTTCCTGGATGTGCCTTTTCGTGCATTGAAACTCGGTTACCCGACCTCCGTGGAATGCAGCGTAGGCTCGGTGTACGCCGATTTCTTCCAGCAGGCATTCTTCGACGATGTAGCCCCGCCTTCCGCAAGCATCCATTTGAAATTCCCTTCCAAAACACCCGGCAAAGAAATCAACCTGAACTGGTACGATGGCGGAATGCGTCCGCAGTTACCCGATGGCTGCGACTATAAAACGGTTTTCGGCAGTGTCGACGGCGGGATCTTATTTATAGGTACAAAAGGCATTATCAGCGCCGAGATGTTTGGAGAAAACCCGAGGTTGTGGCCAGAGAAGAAGTTCGCAAATGTGCGGATAGCCACCAAGCCACGTGCATTGGTGCAGGGTGGCTGGCAAGGGCATCAGCAGCAGTTTGTGCAGGCTTGTAAAAAAGGATACGGGGCTTATACGAGTTCTTCATTCGACCAGTCGGGGCCGCTGACGGAGATTGTGCTCATGGGTAACCTGGCTGTGCGTTCCTATCTGCACCGCGAGGCAAAAGCAGATGGTAAAGGCTTCACATTCCCGGGGCGCCAGCGGTTGATGTGGGATGGGGCAAATATGAAGATTACCAACTTTGATGTGGCGAACCAGTTTGTGAAACGCGAGTATCGCACGGGGTGGTAATATTACTGTGATGGTGGATGGCGCGAAGCTCCTGCTTCGCGCACGCTATTTGCCAGCCTCCGGCTGGCGTTTGCAGGCCTCCGGCCAGTCGTGGACCGGCCAGAGGCCTGCAAATAGTAAGCACGAAGCTCTGCTTCGTGCCAGCTGCGCCATTAAAGTTCCAACTCCCGCAAATACATCTGAATCGTATTTTCCAATCCTATATATAATGCATCGCAGATCAATGCGTGGCCGATCGAAACTTCATCGAGCCAGGGAATACTTTGTTTCAAAAAATGAAGGTTATCAAGGCTTAAATCGTGACCCGCATTTAGTCCGAGTCCTACTTCCTGTGCCTTCTCGGCTGCTTTGATAAAT
>DATMSL010000945.1:0-9467 GCA_035565435.1 Dyadobacter sp.
GCAGGTTTTGTCCCTGAATGTAAACCCGCAGATGGTCGGCGCCGATTTTGGACAAAACCGATTTCGGCAAAGTGTAGCCCAGCTGGATATTCTTGAAACGCAGGTAGGAACCATTCTCCACAAAATAAGTCGAAGGCTCGCCGCTCTGGGCGTCGTTCGCGTCGAGAATGGGTAGTTTCGCATTCGGATTATCGGGCCGCCATGAGTCGTAGAGCATTCTCTTAGACCGGTTACCCTGGAAGACCTCGAAGTCGGTCCAGTACCGCACGTGGTTGAAAATGTCATTCCCCTGTACCCCCTGCGCGAAAATCGAAAGGTCGAAGCCTTTATAGCCCACATTCACATTGAGGCCGTAGGTAAAATCCGGGTGCGGGTTACCGATGTAGGTCTGGTCCTGCGCATTGATCACCCCGTCGCCGTTCACATCGCGGTATTTGAATTTACCCACGCCTTGTGTGCGCTTGCCGTCAATGTAAATGTTCGAATCGTAGTAGCCGGGGAACCTGGCGTGATTTTGTACTTCTTCCTCATTCTGCATGATCCCGTCAATGATGTAACCGTAAAATGAAGAGATCGGCCGACCGGCAATGGAGCGCGTCACGGCCGGAGTACGCAGCGAGAAGCCAGGCAGGAAGTCGTCCGGGTTTTGCGGGTCGAGAGCAATGATTTTGTTACGATAAGTTGAGAAATTGATCCCAATGCTATAAGTAAGCTGCCCGTCCAAAGCATGATCCTGGTAGTTCAGGGCGAGGTCTACACCCCTGTTTTGCATGGAAGCTATATTTTGGGCCGGAATGGCGGCGTCGCCCAGGCGCGGATCGTAGGCTTTGGTATACAACAAATCCTTCGTCTGCCGGTCGAAAACATCGAGGCTCAAGTCAAATTTACCTTTGAATAAATTGGCATCGACCCCTACATTGACCGTCGTGGTAGTCTCCCATTTGGCATTCGGATTACCGAAACGGCCGAGGTCAAAACCCTGCATATAGCCGATCGGACTGCTGCCAAGGCCATACCCGCTGCTATTCGGATTGCTCTGATAGGTGGAATACGCATTAAAATCCCCTATTTCCTGATTGCCGGTCTGCCCCCAGCCCGCGCGGACCTTCAAATCACTCACAAAATCGACGCCCGACATGAAGCTCTCCTTCGATATGCGCCAGCCCACACTCGCAGCCGGAAATGTGGCGTAGCGCGACGCTGCCTGGAAACGCGAGGAAGCATCGCGACGCAAAGTGGCCTGGAGCAGGTATTTGTCATCGAATGCGTAATCCACCCGCCCGAAATACGAGAACAACGACCACGACGACGACGCATAACCGCTATTGGTAGCCGTGGCAGGGTTACCGGCATCGATGTACCGCAGATCTATATTATTGGAAAAGAAACCCTGGCGGTAGGCATTCACAAAATCGCCGAAGGAGTCAATGGATTCCAGCCCGACGAATGCGTTCAAATGGTGCGCCTCGCCGAATGTTTTATCATAAGTAAGGGTGTTGGTCCAGGTCCAGGAGTAGCCGTAGCCGCGGTTTTCGCTGAGGCTGTTCACATTAGTGCCGTGCGCAAGTTCGATTTCAACTGGCGTATAGTATTTCCCGGCGGAAGCGGTCAGGTCCAGCCCGAAACTGGTTTTAGCCGTCAGATTTTTCAAAACATCAAACTCGGCATACGCATTGCCGAACAACCGGAGGTCTTTATAGCCGTTATCCTTATTCCGCACGAGCTGCCCTACGGGGTTGTTCGCATTACCGAGATTGCTGCCGAGCGTGCCCGCGAAGTTGCCGCCAATATCGTACACCGGGATAATCGGCTGTGCGCGATAGGTATTCGAAACCTGGCTCGTTTCGCTGTTATTACCGTAGTTCCCCTGGCGCCGCCCGTAGGCAACCTGCAAATTCTCCCCAATCCGCAGCTTCTTTTTAATGGTAAACTCGGTATTTGCCCGCACGGAATAGCGTTTGTAGCCATTGTAAAGCAAAATACCTGTCTGGTTGAAGTAGTTGGCCGAAAACGAATACCGGCTGACCTCGGACCCACCCGAAACACCGAGCTGGTAATTCTGAATGGGTGCATCGTCGAAAACCTCGCGCATCCAGTCGGTACCTTGCTTGTTGGCTTTGGTAATAGAGAATCTGGTTTTGCCAAACTGCGGGTCGGTATAGCGGTCGTAGCTGTAATTGGTCGGGTTCACCCGCGGATCGCCTTCCGCGGCACCATCGGGAATGATGTAATCCGGAATTACCGGCGTAGCGCCATTGCCATATTGCGAATGTTCCGGGTTACCCGTCTTGGGATTCACCACATTGGCATTCTTCTTGCTCTGCCAGAGGTATTCGCCGTATTCCTGTGTGTTGAGCAAATCCATCGTTTTGGCCAGTTTCTGTACCCCGAAATAGGCGTCGAATGTAAGCTTCGGCACACCGGATTTACCTCTTTTGGTGGTAATAATCACCACGCCGTTCGCCGCGCGTGAGCCGTAGATGGAGGCCGACGACGCGTCTTTTAATATCTGTATCGATTCAATATCATTCTGATTGATCGTATTGAGGTTCCCTTTGGTAGGCACTCCGTCGATAATGTAAAGCGGGTCGTTGTTCCCGAGCGTACCATAACCGCGTACACGTACGGCCACGCCCCCGCCCGGCGTGTTGTCCGTACCCACGGTCACGCCCGCGGCGCGCCCCTGCAACTGCTGCGCGAGGTTGGTAGCCGGTACGGAAAGCAGCTTTTCGGCATCGATCACACTCACCGAGCCGGTAATGTCCCTGCGCGACTGCGTCGTGTAGCCCGTCACGACCACCTCGCTCAGCGCTTTGATGTCCGGATCGAGCGCGACGTTGATCACCGAGCGGTTCACAACCGGAATTTCCTGTGACACATAACCGACAAAACTGAATACCAATACAGCCTTGTCGTCGGGCACCACGAGCTCGAAGCTCCCGTCGCCACCGGTAATAGCGCCCTGCTGCGTACCTTTCACGACCACGCTCACGCCCGGCAGTCCTTCCTTGTTATCGGAGCCGGTAACCTTACCTTTCACACCGATGTCCACCCGGTGCAGGTACGGCAGCGGTACCGGTTCGAGCAGCTTCGGAGAATCGGAAAACGACTCATCGGGTTTGCGGATCAGGATAATGTAGTTGCCCGACACGGAGTAGTGGATTTGCAATGGCCCCAACAGCTCCTTCAACACCTTGCTAAGCTTCTGGTTGGAAGCCTCCAAGGTCACTTTCTGGTTTGAAATCAGGGACGGAATGTATGAAAACTTGACTTTGGCATTCTTTTCAAGCGTCGTCAGCACCTGTTTGAGGTCTTGCTGCCTGACTTGAAGCGTGACCTCCCGGTTCAGGATTTCCTGGGCCACGCCGTCGTTGGCAAGGGCCAGGCTCTGAAAGAAGAGGGACACCAGAAATGGTATGCATGTAACTTTCATCGCAGCTACCAAATATTTAAATGGTAAACTATTTTTTTTCATACTTTTACGATGGTTTTTGGGTGTTCACAAACGGCAAAGACCTTCCTCTCTCCCATTTTGGGAGATTTAAGTTTCGCTTAAAATCTGGGGAATTTTCAAAGCCGGAAACGCTGGACCCGTTCCCGGCTTTTTTTGCTTTCTACAATCGGAGTTTAATCATATGTTAAGGGTTTAGGATGAATAGGCTGGTAAAACTGGATGTTATCTGCAACCTTCACTCGAAATGACGACCTGGCCGTCGCTGACGCGGTAGGCAGCTCCCAGCGTTTGGGTTATGATATCGAGTTTGGTGAAAAAGGGCTCATTGCTCAGCTCCACGCGGAGGGAGCATTTCTCCATCACCACGGCATCGTACACAATCGGGATGCCGTATACCTTCTCCAATGCGGAGAATACCTTGCTCACTGGCTGGTTTTCAAACACAAATCCCGCTTCCGGGTCGGGTTTGATGAGTTCGAGCGGCATATTGGTGATGGATTTGGAAACCACATTGTCCTTCACCGAAAATATCGCCTGCTGGTTGGGCGTGAGCAGCAGTTCTGTATTGCGGTCGGTGGGATTTTCAATGTCCTTCAAAGGCAAAACCGACACCCTTCCGCTTCTTACGAGCACTTCCACATTCGTATCGGTGGCTTTAACCAGAAAACTGGTTCCCAGTACCCTTGTGACCAAACCATTGGCATATACAAAAAACGGGTTCTGCGGATCCTTCCTCACATCGAAAAATGCCTCGCCGGACAGAAACACCTCCCGCTTTTTGTCCCGGATAAAATCCGCCGCGTAGCTGATCCTGCCCGCAGGTGCGAGGCTTACCCTGCTGCCATCCGGTAATCCCACGTGCATTGCCTTGCCCGTCGTGTTGACCACCTCCCGCAACGCCTTCGACGGCTCCGGCGTATATGCTGTCCGGTGGCCGGAACCACTCGTTGTTTGGCCATTTTTCCACCAAAAAGCTCCGCCCAGGCCCACTACCAGCGTTACCACGGCTGCGACAGACAGCCATTTGCGCCATATCATACGTCGTACCGGCTCCTCTACGCCCGCCTGCGTCGTATGCAGGATCCGCTGCACCTGGTCTTCGAGCTGCTGGTCAGTCACAATGGCCGCATGCGCGCGCCACGTCGTAATCAGTTCCCGGGCTTGCTGCATAATCACTTTTTTATCGGGATAGAGGCGTACGATCTCTTCCCAAAGTCCTTCCGTCGCATCGGCTTCGCCGACAACCCACCGGCGGAAACTATCGTCTTGCAGGAAGTCTTCGAGATCGTAATCTTTATAATATTTCATAACAAAACACCATTAGGTGTGTTTACAGGGAGGATAATCGGCAAATGCGGGAAACATCATCGAAAAAAGTAAAAAATCTTTCAATAACAAACCAACTAGCTGATATTCAGACCAATAAAATCAGAAAAAATGAAGGCAAAATGGTGTGCCATTTATCCCGGAAGAGCCGTAATGCTTGCGAGAGCAGGTTCGCAACGGCAGGCCGTGAAATATCGAGCACCCCGGCGATCTGCTCGTGTGAAAGGTTTTCAAAAAATTTGAGGTGGATGACTTCACGTTGGCGGGGAGTCAGCGAATGCAGTACCGTTCCGATCTGCTGCTTGCGGCGTTCGTCGGTTTCGGTCGAGATCAGCCGGCTTTCGATATCTTCTTCTGTATCGCGGCCTTCGTGCCAGCTTTCAAACGGGGTAAGCGCGTGTGTCCGCTCGATCTCTTTCAGCAGCCTGTTGCGCAGGCTTTTCAACAGGTAAGGCCTGATTTTATCGGTGTCCGCCAGGAAACGACGACGGTCCCAGAGTGAAGCAAAAAGATCATGAATACAATCGTTCAGCGTATCACGGTCGTGGATAAAACGTGAGCCATATTCGAACAGCGCACGGAACTCTCCCCGGATTATGTCTTCAAAAACGGCGGCATCACCGTTTTTGAATTTCTTCCAACGTTCGAGGTCCTGCTCCATCGTCAGCCAGTGTACAAAATGAATGCTGTGAATGATCGAATTTCTTTATTAAGTAAAACTTTACCCGGAATTACTCCAATCCGATCACTCTCAATCAAGCGAAATGCCTCAGGGTTTCTTGTAATCCCGCGCGGCATCATCTATCACCAGCACCCAGTCGTGTCCGTAGCCGGATGTTGGCGGGATGAATCTGTTGACCGTCTTATTATCAAATTTGCCGACGTCCCGCACCTTGCCGTTCCGCGGATCGTACCAGAATGCTTCCAGGCTCGTGCCGGATATTTTGCCGGGGTTTACAGAGAAGGGTTTTCCGGACGCCGTATATACAAAAAGGTAATCTTTGCCGCGCGTCGCCTGCACGCGCTCGGGTGCCGGCAATGCATTCTCAATCACAACAGATTGGTCGGGAACACGATCGGTGATCGGGCGGGATTCCATTAGTCTTCGTACATACTTCATTTCCAGCGCACCGGGCAGGTCCAGGGCCTGCTGCCAGAAAATATGCGGGCCGTTCACCGCCTCGCGGTTGGGCGAGTACATCTGCCATATATCGTGACAGCCATACGTATGTCCGAATGCGCCCGCGAACAAATCCAGGTAGGCCGATTTGCGGACGTCGTACGCGCTCGACGTGCCGTTCTCCTTTACATTAAAGCACACCGGATGGTCTTCGTAAATAGGTTCCGCGTCGATGACCGGCTTCACGGGCGTGCGGTTGTACGAGCGTTGAATGTTGTCGTAAATCGGTGAATCGCGGCAATGGCCCGTCTGGAACATATTGAAATCGAACCATTCATCATTGTGAAACCACTCGCTTGCACCTTCTTTATTCGGTTGCGGGTGATAGGTCATCAATGCCTTGTCGTGCCCGCCCACGCCTTCTGCAATCCCGGCGGCCATTGCCCGCCATATTTCTACGTCGCGGCTGTCCTTGCGCGGCTGCCGGTCACCGCCTAGCACCCATATCACATTCGGCCTGGTCTTGTAGCGGTTGCCTAGCCATTTCCCATAGATTTTTGCATTGTTTTCATTGAAAATTTCCGGCCCTTTTCCCCATGTATTCTTAAAAACCTTATCGCCCCAAGTCGGCAGGAATGCGATGGTTAAGCCATAACTCTCCGCTTTGTCGATAATGTAGTCGACATGCTTAAAGTAGTTCTCATTAGGCTGCGTCGGATCGTTATTGACCAGTGGTTTTTCACCGTACGGATTGGGCTCTCCCAAGCCCTCGAATTCAGCCAGTGCGACGGCCTGAATAACCGTAAAACCCTGTTCTGCACGCTTTTGGAGGTAATAATCGGCCTCGGATCGGTCTAGGCGGTGAAAAAGTTCCCAGGCGGTATCGCCAAGCCAGAAAAAATGCTTACCTTCTCTGAGTAAAAAACGCTTGTTTTCACTTACCGTATAGTGTTGTGCCTGTGCACCAGCGAAGGTGCAGCAGAGGATCACCCTGATAATGAGCCTGATAGGTTTCATACAATAAAGAAATTGTCTTGGGTTGCTTAAAGAAATTCTTGTGAAAATACCACCGGAAAATAAATTTTAAACGCCGGGAAATAATCATAAGACACTCAGTATGAGGAAAATACTTACTCCAAAGTTCTACTTTATCTAAAAATACTCGTAGAATATTTATGACCGAAAAGTAATTTGTTTCATCGAAATAGGTATAAATGACTAATATTGATGTACTAATTGTACAAGATCTAAACCCCGTGCCCCCTTCTATGAGAAAAACTTCTACATCCCCAGCATATTCAGCCCGTTTTTTGTCAACAACCTCGTGATCGGATTGAGTAACTGGTCATCCGGTGTCGTTTCGGAAGGCCGGTGATACCCGAAAAAAAGACGTCGTACACTTCATGGACATTCGTGCCCCAAGCACGCAGTACGTCAATATAATTCCATCTATCAATCTAACCTATTTCTTCTATGGCAGAACCGTTTCTTTCAGAGATCCGAATAGTGAGCTTCAGCTTTGCCCCGAAAGGCTGGGCGCTTGCTAACGGACAGCTACTACCCATTAACCAGAACCAGGCATTGTTCTCGCTTCTGGGCACGACTTTCGGGGGCGACGGCCGGTTGAATTTCGCATTGCCGGACTTCCGGGGCAGGACCCCTATTCATGTGGGCAGCGGACACACCCTCGGTGAACGCGCCGGGGAACAGGCGCATACATTGAATATAAACGAGTTGCCGTCGCACAACCACAATGTTTCCGCCATAGACAATACGTCCGTCGTAAACACCAACAATCCCACGAACACTTACTTCTCCAACACGCAACCCAACACCGTTTACACGAGCACGATCGGCAACCTGACTACGCTCAATCCGGCTACGGTTGGCAATGTGGGAGGAAGCCAGGCGCATTTGAACATGCAACCATTCCTGACGCTGAGCTTTTGCATCGCATTGCAGGGAATATTCCCTAGTGCAACCTAATCGCCGTCCGATCCTATCCTATCCATAAACCCCAAATTTTATTGTAAATGGCACAACCTTACGTAGGAGAAATCAGAATGTTTGCCGGAAACTTTGCCCCTGTCGGGTGGATGTTTTGTGAAGGACAACTGCTCCCCATCTCTGAATATGAAACACTGTTTAATCTGATCGGCACGACTTATGGCGGCGACGGACAGAGTACATTTGCGCTCCCCGACCTTCGGGGCAGAATCCCGATTCACCAGGGGAACGGTTTTATCCTGGCCGAAACCGGGGGGGCGGAAGAAATCACGCTTACGGTATCGCAAATTCCGGCACACTCCCATCCTTTCATAGCATCACTCAACCTGGCAGACCTACCCAGTCCAGCCAACGGGATACTTGCCGTTTCAACGACGACGAACGTATTTTTCAACGATCCGCCAGCCGTAGCGATGGCGGTCAGCAGCGTATCCGGCAATGGCGGAAGCCAGCCGCATACCAATTTTCAGCCTTACCTCTGTGTCAATTTCATCATTTCACTGTTTGGGATATTCCCGTCTCCGACCTAGACATTCCAGACCTACGAAATACGAACGTCAAATCTCATTCAACTGTCATGGATCCTTTTGTAGCAGAAATAAGAATATTCCCATTCAACTTCGCGCCCCGCGGCTGGGCATGGTGCGACGGGCAGCTATTGCCCCTTTCGCAAAACACCGCATTGTTTTCACTCCTGGGAACAACCTACGGAGGGAACGGCAAATCCAACTTTGCGTTGCCTGACTTGCAAGGTCGTGCTCCTATGCATCCTGGGCAAGGCCCCGGTCTCTCGCTTCACGACCTCGGCGAAACGGGTGGTTCGGAAACGGTGAGCTTGCTTACGTCGGAAATCCCGTCGCATAGCCACCAGATCAGGGCCGTACCGGAACCTGCCGACCTGAAAACGCCGACCAGTTACTCTCTGGCAGCATCCACACAGGGAAAGGTTTATGCTACCGGGACAACCAATACGACGATGAATGCGAACCAGATACAGCCCTCAGGCGGGGATCAGCCACACAATAACATGATGCCGTATCTGACATGCTATTTCTGTATTGCATTGCAGGGGGTATTCCCTGCGCGCGGCTAACCCAATGCCCGTAAGTACTGTTTATTTTTTGATAACCTATGATATTCGAGCTTAGCAATACCACCCTTTCACTCAGGCCAATTACCCACAAAGACCTGCCTTACCTGCTGGAAATCTATGCGACCACGCGGGAAAAAGAAATGGAACGGGTGCCGCATTGGACCGACACGATGAAGAAAGAATTCATTGCCGGTCAGTTCAACGCTCAGCACGAATACTATCAGAAAAACTATACGGGGGCCGATTTTTGGGTAATAGAATCTCAAAATAAAACCATCGGGAGACTTTATCTCCACGAGAACTTCCAGGGCAAGGGTATGCGGATCATTGACATCAGCATTCTGCCAAAATTCCGCAACCGCGGATTGGGCCAGGGTATCTTCAGGGATTTGATGGGCCGCGCCGCCGAACTGGAGCGGCCGCTCAGCATCCATGTCGAAACCTTCAATCCTGCCAAAAATCTGTAT
>DATMSL010000946.1:0-4466 GCA_035565435.1 Dyadobacter sp.
CTGTAAAACCCATCTTTTTTGTAATCTATAATAGTTTATCTCATGGCGAACTATTCAATTTCTGTTAATGGAAAACAACACACGGTAGAAGCGCTGGAAGACATGCCGCTGCTATGGGTACTACGGGATCTGATCGGATTAAAAGGCACTAAGTTCGGCTGCGGCGTGGCCCAGTGCGGCGCGTGCACGGTTCACCTCAATGATACGGCAGTCCGATCGTGCAGTGTACCGGTCTCAGCAGTGGGTGAGAACAAAATTACCACCATCGAAGGCCTGTCCGAGCACGGCGACCACCCGTTGCAGCTCGCCTGGCAGAAGCACCTTGTACCCCAATGCGGTTATTGCCAGACCGGGCAAATTATGAATGCAGCGGCGCTGCTGAAAGCGAATCCCAAACCCTCCGAAGACGAAATCGAGCAGACGATGGCGGGAAATCTATGCCGCTGCGGCACCTACAACCGTATCAAGGCTGCTATAATCACTGCTTCTTCCGGCTCAAAGTCCTAACTTCTTAATAGAGCAATCCTATGAAATATTTGGCTCCCAAAAAGAAACAGCAGCAGATAGCTTCGGAAGTTTTCAAGGCTACCAGAAGAGATTTTTTAAAGGCAGGCGGCGTGCTCGCCGGAGGCTTTGTGCTGGGAATCAGTCTTTTTAGCTGTGACAAGAAAGGCAACAAGAAAGGGCAATTCGCTCCGAATGTTTATTTGAAAATTTCGGACTCCGGCGAAGTTATCATTATCGCCCACCGGTCTGAAATGGGCCAGGGCATCCGTACATCCCTGCCGCTGGTGGTAGCCGACGAGCTGGGTGCTGACTGGGCCAAGGTGCAAATCGTGCAAGCAGAAGGTGATGAGAAAAAGTACGGCAACCAGAACACGGACGGCTCGTTCTCTATCCGGATGTTTTACAAACCCATGCGTGAAGCTGGTGCCGCCGCCAAACAGCTGCTGATACAAGTCGCTGCGAAAAAGTGGGATGTACCTGTCTCCGAATGCGACACGGAAAACAGCCAGGTCATTCACAAAGCATCCGGACGAAAAATCGGCTTCGGAGAGCTGGCAGGCGAAGCAGCGGAATTGCCAGTTCCCGCCGCAAAGGACATTAAGCTCAAAAATCGCGAGCAGTTCAGCATGATCGGCAAAGCAACTCCCATCATCGACTTGCCTGCTATTACCAGCGGCAAGGCGGTTTTTGGCATCGACGCCGCAGTGGAGGGGATGAAGGTGGCTGTCATTAAACGCTGCCCGGTCGTGGGCGGATCTGTCAAGTCATTTGCCGATGAAAAAACGCGGGCTATTCCCGGAGTACTCCAAGTGGTTTCCATCAAAGGCGCGGGCCTGCCCGCCACGCTGAACAAGCCTCTGGCCGGAGTGGCCGTAATTGCCGAAAATACATGGGCTGCCATTAAAGGCCGCGACCTGCTGGAAGTGAGCTGGGACCTGGGCCCGAACGCGTCCTACGATTCTAATCAGCAAATTAAGGAACTGGTCGGAAAAGTGTCGGGCGGAGAAGGCACTCCGCGTCGCAACCGCGGAGATTTCAAATCCGCCAGGGCCAATGCCAAAAAAATCATTGAACGTACTTACATCGCCCCCCACCTGGCCCATGCGACAATGGAACCTCCCTGTGCATTAGCGGTGGTCAAGGATGGCTTTTGTGAAATCTGGGCCTGTACCCAGAACCCGCAGGGTGCCCGCGATGTGGTGGCCGAAGTTCTGGGATTTCCTGTGGAAAAGGTAAAAGTCAATGTGACTTTGCTGGGCGGAGGGTTTGGTCGAAAATCCAAGCCCGACTTCATTGTAGAAGCTGCAATGCTGGCCAAGCAGACCGGCCTGCCTATTAAAGTACAATGGACCAGAGAGGATGATATCCATCACGACTACTTCCACGCATTGAGCGTACAGCACGTGGTAGCCACCATTGATAAGGACAACAAGCTCTCGGGATGGAACCACCACATTGCTTACCCCTCCATTTCAGCCACTTCCGACGTCTCTGTGATGCAACCCGACGACGGTGAAATGATGCTCGGCGCGGTTGACTTTCCCTATAACGTGCCCGCTATCCGGATTGAAACCCACGATGCCAAAACACAGCTCCGTGTGGGCTGGCTAAGATCGGTTAGAAATATCCCGCAGGTTTTCGCAATCGCTACCATGCTGGATGAGATTGCCGAGGCCAGGGGTATGGACCCTGTCGCGCATGCACTGGATCTGCTCGGTGCAGACCGGAACATTACCTTCAATGAAGAGATTGTCAAAGGTACTTACCCGAATTACGGCGAAGATATTGCCAACTACCCCTGGGAGACCCGCCGCATGAAAGCGGTCATCGAGCGTGTAGCCAAAGAAGCAGAATGGGGCAAAAAGCTTCCCAAAGGATCCGGACTTGGCTTTGCTGCCCACAAAAGCTTTCTGACTTATGTCGCGTGCATTGTTCAGGTGACCGTAGATGCATCCGGCAAGATCTCCATTCCGAGCGTTCACTATGCAGTTGACTGCGGCACGGCAGTTAATATTGACCGGGTTAAATCCCAGTTTGAAGGCGGGGCACAATTTGCTGCGAGTTTTGCCCTTAAAAGTGCGATCACTTTCAAAAATGGCCGTGTGGAGCAGAACAATTTCGATGGCTATGAAATCATCCGCATGCCCGATTCGCCCAAAGAAATTCATGTGCATATCATCGACAGCGAAGACAAGCCGACCGGTGTTGGCGAGCCACCTGTTCCGCCTTTTGCGCCGGCACTCTGTAACGCAGTCTACGCCGCAACCGGAAAACGGGTGTATGAGCTGCCGATTAAGTTAAACGGAAAGGGATAGCCTACATTCGATAGATATACACGCTGATAAAAACACTTGCGAGCAATGAGCTTGTAAGTGTTTTTTTTCTTTGCAAGACAACCTCAAAATTGCACTTTACCCACAAATGGTTACATACTGCCGGCAGATGAACTGTTACAAATAGGCATAATAACTGAAACAGTCATCTGATAAGCTTAATTTTGATTGATCAGCGCCACAATCGCTGACAGCTGGTCGGCCTGCTCCTGCATACCTCCTGTAATCCCTGCTTCCTTGAAGCGGACACGAAAATTCCGGTCGATAATGATCTTCATAGGGAGTGAAGTGACATTCAAAGAAGTCGCACTCTGGTTTGAGTCGTCGAATAACAGGTTCTGGCGGAAGGACTCTTCGAAAAGGTCGTTCACCCTACCCTTCCCTCGCTTGTCGAGCATATTGACAAACAGGTAGACGATATCAGCATCGGCGGGGGTTTCGCGGATGAGCTTTTTCACCGCCGGAAAACCCGCAATGCACGGAGCACACCATGACGCCCAGCAGTCGATCACAATGGTTTTCCCCTGAAAGTCGTCCAGGTGGATCCTGTTCCCCCAAATATCCGTGAGAAAAGCCTCCGGGACTTTCTCGTTAATCAGACGGTCCTTGTATTTGGCTTGGATGTCGGCCAGCGAATTGGCTTTCAATGCAGCAAACTTCTTCTTATCCTTTGACAACTGTTTGTACCATTCCTGGATTCGTTCGCTGGATTTACCCATGGCAATGACTGTATCCATCTCGCTGATCGCCTGCCGCCGCATATCGGAATGAATGAGCGACTCGATATAATGCTGATTAATTTCCGCATTGTTCCGCTTACACCAGCGAACGGATGCGGCCTCCAAAACGGGCCACGCTTGCTGATATTTTTTTTGAAGCAGCAGCGTCCTGCCATAAAGCCCCAGATATTCCCCATAGGCTGTTTCGCGGTTTCGCCTGACCTGCCTGTCGGTCCGGTAAGACCTTTCGATCGGGACGCGCGGCGCATTCAAAAAAAGCCTTTGCCGGTTGACGGCCTCCGCAGCCAATTTTTCAGCCAATGCGAAATGGGTACTTTCCTCCAACAGCATTCGGGCTGCATTTTTGTAAGCATACCTGCTGAATTCCTCATTCATCGAACCCACTTCTGCAAGCCAGAAGTCGGGAATATCATTACCGGTATATGTTTGCAGGATTTTACCCAGCATCTGACTCTTTCTGTTGGTCAGCACCCGTTCGGTAAACTCGTCCGGGAATTCTTTCATAAATCTTTCCTTGTACTCGCGCAGGATCCTGGTTCTTTCATCGAATGAGTTGGTCAGATAAATCTCTTTCAGGAGCGGTAATGACCCATTCTGTAAAGCTTGCGACCCTTTCGGATAGCGGGTTGTGGCCTCGGCTGCGTACTGCGCTGCTAACTCGGATTCACCTAACGCACTATAATATTTGCTCACAGCCAGCGAGAGTTCCCATTCCGTGAGATCGGGAAGCGCCGCAAATATATCCAGCTCGCTTCTGAATTCTTTTCGCTGCGCCGCCTCGTTGAGATCAAATGTTCCAAGATAATGCCTGAAAAACTTCCGCTTTAAATTGGGATGGGCTGCAAACTCCCTTTTATAAAGATCGTGAGCGATGCGCGGCTCATGT
>DATMSL010000947.1:0-5796 GCA_035565435.1 Dyadobacter sp.
CAGGGGCATGAGTTTGTGAATAAGTTCGTTTAACCCTCTGAACTCTGATCTTCAAATTTGGAATAAAATCTTCTGTTTACATCAATTTTAAACCGAAAATGTTTAGAATTGGACAAAGGCCGGGGCGTCCAAAACAGCCAACAGGCGACCGCCGAAAGTCGAAGTACAAACTAAACCACGTAAACCAGTCGATATGAAAGCACTCGTTCTCGGCGGAGGATCCATGAAAGGAGCATTTCAGGTAGGTGTGATCCAGGCAGTCCTGGAAAACGGCTTCGAACCTGAAATGGTGTACGGAATTTCCGTAGGCTCGCTGAACGCCACATTCCTGGCGAATGAAACCGGCAAGCAAATGGCCGAAAATAAGAAGATAGACTGGCCATTGGCGGGCCGAAAGCTGCTCGAATTCTGGATCAAGAATATCACCCAACCACAGGATATTTCTACATTGCGCTCGCGGGTAATGCTGGGGATGAACACGCTCATGAGCCGTTTCGATGGCATCGTGGACCCGTCACCGCTACACCAGCTTATCCGCAAGCATCTCAACGACGATTACCTTCGCGATACACCTATTAAGGTAAAGGCCGGGGCTGTGAATATCGAAACCGGGGAAATGAAATATGTTTCTACGCAGGATCCGCATTATGTGGATTTTGTGTACGCCAGCTCTTCGATACCAATGCTGATGCCGGCCGTTGAAATCAACGACCAGCTTTATCTTGACGGCGGCTTGCGCGAGGTCGCCCCCATACGCGAGGCCATTGAGGACGGTGCGACGGAGATCATCCTGATCGGCTGCCACTCTCCCCTGCTCTACCAGCCGGAGGGAATCAATACCCGAAACCTGATTACATTGATCGAACGTGTGCGCGACATTACCGTGAACCAGATCGTAAATAACAATATCCAATGGGCCGAGTCGTATGTCGACCGCTCGAACCTGCGGGGCAAACCCATGAAATTAACGGTGGTAAGGCCGCTGACACCACTCTTCCTCGACTTACAGCATTTCAATTCGGAAGACATTTCGCGATTGATCATCGAGGGCTATCGTGCAGGTGTGGAATCAATTTTGAAAGCCGAGAAAGGCGGCGACTCGGCGGTCACCGACCCCGCAATCAACGGTTCCGCCATTCGCGATGCTTCCAGGCACGGGCCACTCCATACCGAATCAAATAATGTAACATAAACAATGAAGAAACAAACCCGGCAGACTCTCGTAGCGTTGCTTCTGGCTGCCCTTTCACACACTGCGCAGGCCCAAACCGGCGACTGCCAATTCAAAGACGCAGAAGCGCTGAAGAGCTATCTGAAACCAGGTAAACGCACCACGCCGTTGATCATGGCACATCAGGGTGGTACCGAAGACGGTTATCCCGGCAATAGCATGGCCACCTTCGAGCGGACGTACTCCAAAGTGCCTTGCGTGCTCCTGGAAATTGATGTCCGCGCAACCGCCGATAGCTTGCTGGTGATCTCACACGACGACGACCTGGCATTAAAAACCAACGGAAAAGGTTTGGTGAGTAAAAAGAAGTGGAAAGAAGTCAGCAAACTGAGGTTAAAAGATCCCTATGGCTCCATGACGGAACATCCCATACCCACATTTCAGCAGGTATTGAACTGGGCGTCAGGCAAGAATTTTGTGCTGATTATTGATAAAAAGCCTGAAACGAGCATTACGCAGACCATCAAGATGCTGCAAGGGACCGGGAATCTTTACAAATCCGTATTAATCTGCTATTCATTAAAAGAAGCGCAACTGGCACATCAGCTGGCCCCTCAGCTCATGCTGGCGGTCGGATTCAACAGTCCGGAACATATTGACGCCGTCGAGCAATCGGGCTTACCCTTGGAGCAGCTTGTAGCGCTCACGCCCCGGGAATTGCAGGAAGGCTCCTTTTACCAGCGTATTCACGATCTGAACGTCCCCTCTTCGCTCGGCACCAACGGCAATATCGATACGCTTCAAGTTGCCGAATCGCGGCCATTGTATCAAAAGATCCGGGATTCTGGCGGGCCGGACATTATCTGCACCGATAATCCGATTTTGGTGCAGAGTATTTTTTATAAGAAGGATTGATTGAGGAGGGAGAAAGGAGAATGGAGAATGGAATTCGTATAAAACAAAGCGAGCCCGCATTGTTGCGGGCTCGTTGCTATTAGAAGGCTTGCTATTCTTAGTTGAAGATATAACGGATACCCAACTGGGCCTGCCAAACGTCGTTGATCGTTCTTGACTTCACAAATGCATCGCGTACGAGCACCGTTTCGCCGTTCACCACCTGCGTTCCCATGCGGTAAGTAGGAACACCCTGCGCATTTACGCTTGCGAAGTTGAGTGGGTTGGACTGTGTGCTGTTCGAAGAAGCAGTTACCTGGTTCGCTACACCCCACTTGTTGTTGATCATATTACCAATGTTGAAAATATCTGCGCGTAGACGGATAATGTTCTTCTTATCCTTCTTACCCACTTTCACGTAGAAATCCTGCTCCACAGTAAGGTCGAAACGGGTCAGCCATGGATATGCACCGCCGTTACGCTCTGCATATTTGCCTTTTCTTTCTTTCAGATACGGGTGGTTATCGATGTATTTCTGGAACGCTTCTGTCTGCTGCTCTGGCGAGAATGTGTAAGTTTTCTTGTCGACAGTAGTAGTCAAAGTAGAGAAAGTAATATCGGTTGCTTTGTTCGGAACAAAGATCAGGTCGTTGTTCTGACCGTCGCCGTTCATATCGGTTGAGCTGATGTAAGAGATTTTAGTACCGCTTGATGATACGCCTCCCAATGTGATCATCGTAGCACCGCCGATTTTGCCACCATATTCTTTGCGATAAGAAACATAACCTACGAAACGGTGACGAACGTCGTTGCCTGAATAAGCGAGGTCTAGGTAGTTCAAGCCATTTACACCCGGCACGTTACCTTCTACGGTAGAAGAAACCGAAGCGATGTCCTTAGCCATACCATAAGTATACCCTACCATTCCACCGAAACCGCGTGTGGCAGGTTTTTCGAGTTTACCCGTCAAAGAGTAGGAATATCCCTTGTTGGTGTTGGTCAGCACGTAAGTGTTCGAAACCTGGCTTGAAATCAAACGCGCTGCCGTTGCAGCACTGCCGCTAAGACCGGAAGCCGGGAAACGATCGCGGGTATCAGGACCTGCAAACTGAGCATTCGGCGCTTTCAGGTTCACGTCGATGTAGCGGAGCGAGTTGTAGTTTTTGTTGAAAATACCTTCCACAGTTGCTACTACACCCCAGCCCAGCTGCTGGTCAATACCGATGTTGCTTTTCCAGATTTGTGGGAATTTGAGGTCTTCATCAGATGCATTCACCTGGTAGCCGGTAAGCGGCTTGGTGTCTTTCGGGTCGGGGTTGTAGCGTGAAGGATCCAGCGTGAACGGATATGCGGTAGTATTGGCTCCTGCGACCGTAGCAGAGTTCACACCATTGTTACCCAACTGGTTCGAAATCAACACGTAAGGAATACGAGAAAGGAACAAACCGGTTCCACCGCGAACCTGCGTGGTACGGTCGCCTTTTACGTCCCAGTTGAAACCTACGCGTGGCGAAAGGTAAATGCGCGATTTCGGAACATTACCCGTGTTCACATTATAAGGATTGCCGTTCGGCGCTCTGAATACGATGGTATCTACCACGGCATTATAATACTGCTTGGAAGTGTTAGGCATATTGATGTAATCCGCGCGCAGACCGGCTGTCAGCTTGAAGTTTGGCGTAGCCTGGAATTCATCCTGTACGTACAAGCTGAAAGTCTGTGTTTTGAATGTCTGCCATGGAGCAGCGCCGCCTGGAAGCAATGAGTAGCGGTAGTTGAAACGAACTACGGTGTCAGGAGCGGTCGTCAGGTTCGGGTTAGCCAGGTATGCATTCGCCGCATTCTTGAAATCCTGGATCGATTTGAATACCCAAACACCATTTGAAGTCGGGAAAAACAGGTTGTTCGACTTAAAGTGCTCGTAAGACGCACCGGCAGTAAGGGTATGCTTTCCTGCGAAATAGGTCAGGTTGTCGGTGATGTTGAAAGTCGCGTAATCAAGGCGGTTATTAGGCGTAAATGGATCTGAACCGATGGTCGTGTAAGTCGATCCGTCTTTCTGGATTTCAATCGTCGGGAAGATCGGCGCCTTGTATTTACGGTCTTCGATCTGTTTGTTGAAGGTACCGATCAGGTTGTTCGCGAATTTACCGCCGAAGTTCGAGTTCAGTTCCGCTACGAATGAACGGGTGTTGTCCTGGATAATGTAGCCGGTATTTTGCGGAGAAATCGCGGAGAGCGAGTTGGTACGGTTACCAAAACCTGCCGTGTTGGAGCTGTTGCTCTGGCTGATCAGCACGTCCGAATCCGAATCGTGATGCGAGTAACGCAGTGTCAGCTTATGCTTGTCGCTGATGTTGTAGTCGATACGGCCGAGGAATTTCTTGCTGGTGTTCTCGTTGTTGAAGCCGTCCAATGCACCTACATTGTAATTAAACTTCTCTTGCATGAACGAAGCAAGGTCCTGCATATCCGCGAGCGTGGTACGCGACACGTTGCTACCCGATTGTCCGCGGTTCAATACGTAATCGAGTGCGGGGCTTGAACGTTTTACAAACTCGCCATTTACGAAGAAGAACAATTTGTTCTTGATGATCGGACCGCCAAGACGGAAACCGGTTGTTTTTTCATTGAACTCGGCAACCTTGAATTCCGTACCATCGATTTTCTTTCCTGCCAGGCTCTTGTTTTTGAAGAAGTGGAAAACCGAACCTGAGAATTCGTTGGTACCCGAGCGCGTTACCGCGTTGATACCCGCACCCGCGAAGCCCGACTGGCGCACGTCGTAAGGAGCGATGTTGATCTGCACCTCCTCGATCGCGTCCAGGGAGATCGCCGTAGAACCCGTACGACCACCTGCCTGCGCTTCGTTACCAAGACCGAAACCGTTGTTGAACACGGAACCGTCGATGGTGAAGTTGTTGTAACGGCTGTCCTGCCCGCCGAAAGAGCGGCCGTTGCTGTACGCATTGTACTTGGTAATGTCGTTCAGCGTACGTCCGAGTGTTGGCAGGCTCGTGATGAGACCTTTGTTGAAAGTCGTTGCGGCGCCGGTACGGTCGGAGCTGAAAATGTCGCTTCCTGCACCGGTAACAATCACTTCCGCGAGGTCGGTGGAGCCGTCTTTCAGTTCGAAATTGACGTTGGCAGCAGTACCAAGGTTCGCAAAAATGTTTTCCTGAGACTGTTCATTGAAGCCTACGAAGGAAACGGTCACTTTATAGGGACCGCCCACGCGCACCGCGGGGATCGTGTAAAGCCCTTGCTCGTTGGTTACCGAGCCATATTTTGTTCCTGACGGTTCGTGTACCGCTACGACCGTGGCGCCTGGCAGCACCTCGCCTTTGCCGTCTGCAACACGTCCCGTAATCGCTGATGAAGTAACCTGGGCTTGCGCCGCCGGTCCAAATAGAGAGAATAGAAATGCGGTAACCGCGAGGCACACCGCCCGGAAGAGTAAACTTTTCCCGTTCATAAATTTGGTGATTTGGTTTGTAAGAATACTAGCGGATTCATTCAAGGAGGATGAATAATTGATGCAAAATAATAGCTTTTTACATTTACAAACAAAAGGCTAAATCCTACTAAAATGCAATACTAGTCTTCGTAACTAGCTGATCTATTGAAATAATGCAGATTCCTGCACCAATACTTCAATATTTTTCATTTTATCAAATCATTAACAAATCCAGAGAAGGGCCAAAGGCTTTTGAAGAGCAGATTGGAGGCAG
>DATMSL010000948.1:0-5985 GCA_035565435.1 Dyadobacter sp.
TTATATGTAATCAACTGTAAATCAATAAAATAAAAATATATGTACACATATGGATACATTTATTCTATATCAATAAGTAACTAAATTTACTGCACTAAGTATTACTTTTACAAATGCGTATACTGCCGAATCGTTTAGTAAAAAATACTTTATCAAATTCACTATATTGTAACTATTTCAAGATATTGAGAGTATATTGTTCTGTTATTATTCAGTTACTAAACGTCCTCAATTATGAAAACTCTTTACCTATGGGTATGCCTTGCCCTCGTGGCAATTTCTATCCCCTCCAAGTCCCTCGCGCAGTGCGCGTTGGTAGAACCTGCAATTGAATTAAACAGTGTTTCTTCCAGCGGTGAGAATTGCAACGTGAATGTTAACCTTTCATTCACAATCAATAAAAACAATGGCAACAAGTTCACCTACGTGCATTTATGGAAACCTACCCAGTATCCGGACATTGACTACAAAAAAGCACCGAAAGCAGCTGACCTCGGCAGTGTACTTGCAACATTGGCCATCGATACGGACGGAGAGGTGTCCCTGTTATCAACTTACAGCGCCGATGAGACTGTCATACCTTTATATACAGGACTGACTATTATGGAAGAAGACCTGGGAGGAGGATTGACTCGTATAACCATCAATAATATTCAGTTCCCGGTGCCAGGTGCGTGTGAAGATCTTCCCATTCTGAAGGGAGACGTATGGTCAAGCCAGGCATCCAGCGCAAACCCTCCCGTGCACTGCTATGTGGAAGGCTTCAATTTGCAAATCAATGACCCGGTCATTACGGGTAAGATCAACTGCAACGAGCCCGAAGGACCTCGTACATATGACCTGAGTATCATTTCTACCAACCCAACCGCATTTGAGGTTTCATATACACTATACCTGGATGACGGAGTATTAACAAACGGAGCAACAACCTTCGGTGCCGGTGACGAAGCTTTCTATACAAGCGGCTCGACCAACCTTTCGTCGTCACAGCCTATTCAAAGCAAGGACGAGAATTATCCATATGATTTCCTGGAAGATAAACGTACTATATGGGTAGTACTGACCGGCCCGAGCCTGCCCAATGCGATCGTAGCCGAGTTGCAGAATGGCTGTACCATCACATTGCCCGTTACTTTGGCACGCTTCAACGGAACGCTGCTGGATAATGCGGTCAGCCTTTCATGGACAACCACTGAGGAAAGCGGTAGCAGCCATTTCAACGTCGAGAGAAGTACAGATGCGAAAGAATTTATTCAGCTGGGCCGCGTAGAAGCCAAAGGCAATTCGTCAGCAACCCAGCAATACAAATTCATGGACATCAAACCTTTGACGGGGATTAACTATTACCGCCTCAAAATGGTTGATGCCGATGGTAAGTTTGAGTTTTCACGGATGATTTCCATTGACAACGGCGCCAACAGCGTTGCATTCGAACTTCTGGGAAATCCGGCATCAGGGCGGGAAATCAAATTCCTGCTTAAAAACGAAAACGCGGCGAACGTGAGCCTTTTTGATTTGTCGGGCAAAGCCATACGGTTCTCGTTGACTCAAACCGGCAACGAGTTTACCCTGAAGCCTAAGGGTGGCATCTCTTCGGGACTTTATATTCTGTCGCTGCAACGCAGCAATGCCAGTGCGATCACCAAGAAAGTGCTGCTGCCATAGTCCGCTGAACCCCGCCCTTACAAAACGCCCGCCGAAATATTTCAGCGGGCGTTTTGCTTTTATCAGTTACCCAGTACCCGCTGCACGTCGCTTACCGAAATGGCATCGGCATCATTTCCGAAATTCTTGCGTAGATAGGTAAGCACCTGGGCCATTTCCTCCGCTTTGAGAAAATCGTGTTTAGGCATCAGATCATTGTAAGGCTTTCCTGCCACCTGAATGGGCCCTTCCAGCCCTTTGGCGACCACTTCTATCAGCCTTCTCTTGTTGCCTGTCACCCATTCCGATCCGGCCAGCGGGGGAAACCGGCTGCCATCGCCAAGCCCGTCGCGCTGATGGCACGGCGCACAATAGGTGTTGTAAATGCGCTGACCGAGCTCTTTGGTTTTAATGTCAAGATTATCGGCGATTTCGTCGGGGGTACGGATATGCGCAAGCTGCTTATGCTTCGTCATCGATGCAAGTTGTGCCGCGCCGAACCCTTTCTTATTCCCTTTGAACATAATCCGCCAGACTTTACCCTTGCGCGAATCGGTGATGTACAGTGAGCCGTCAGGCCCCTCGGCGAGTCCCATCGGCCTGGCTTTCGCGTCGCTCACATTGATAATCGGGTCGACTCCCGCAAAGCCATCCGCAAATACTTCCCATTCTCCGGAAGGCTTACCATCATGAAATGGCACGAAACACACGAAATAGCCTGCCTGCGGATAAGGAGCCCGGTTGGTGGAGCCGTGGAAAGCGATGAATGCCCCGTTTTTGTAACGTTCGGGGAACTGATTTCCCTGATAGAACAGTAGGTCATTGGGCGCCCAGTGCCCCGGGAATCCAATGAGCGGCTTTTGGTATTTAGCTCCTTCCCCTTCTTTTTTACCGTCCCCTCCATACTCCGGGTTGAGCATTTTTTTCCCTTTCATCTGGTCGTAATAGTAGTACGGCCAGCCCACGTTGGTTCCCTGGGTTACTTTCACAAATTCTTCGGATGGAAGCACCGCACTTTGCCACGCCGTGAAAAGATCCGGAAACAGGCGGTGAAGGTTGTCGCGGCCGTGGACGACCGCATATAGGCTTTTATCCGCAGGGTTCCAGCGCATACCTACAATACTTCGCAATCCCGTGGCGTACAAAGAACCGTCGGCCTGTGTCTGGTTCGGTTTGTCCGCGCTGAACTTCCATATTCCGCCATGTTTTTCAAGATCCGGACAGGGTTCTACTCCGGGGCTACCGGGTTTTCCGCCGGGTGAATTCACCATATCCTGGCAGGCATCCGAAGGCGCGCCGAAAGGGACGTACATATTACCCTGATCGTCAAAAGCCATGGGTTTCGTAATATGCCAATGCGCCCCATGGTCATGATCATCTTGGAGGATCAGCTCGGTTTTTTCGTCAGGCAAAAGTTGCCCGGGAATAAGTTTGCTTCGATAAACAGCGAGAGAGGAACTGTAATAAAGGTAACCATTTCGTATGGTGATGCCATTGGCCAGGCTGCTATGGTCCTGATAATTACCGAAATTGCGGATTATATCGGCCTTACCGTCGCTATTAGTATCTCTGAGCGCTACCGTACCGCCGCCTTGCCCCTTGCCGAAATAGCGGAGTTTAATATAAATATCGCCATTGCTGTTCACCACAATGTGCCGTGCCAGGCCGGTACTATCGGCAACTACCAACGTTTCGAAACCATCAGGGGTCGTGAGCCCTCCATTGTCGGGATCTCCGGGAGGCAGTTTTTCCTGCCGTAAATGAGTAGCGCCTGCCAGCACGAGCGTAGCGAGTACGAAGTTGAGATACATACCCGGCCTTTTGAATTTGATATGACAAAAACGCATAGTGAGTTCCGTTAAAATCCTTTTTTCTTCACGACCAGGCCATTCAGGTCCCAAACGATCTTACCCTGGCGGACCGTCAGTTCGACTTCCAGCTTACGATTGCCTCGGATGCTATTGCCGGCGGAATCCACAAATCCGAAATCGCCTTCCCGCAGACGGAACAGTACGATATCGGCAGGATTGTCTTGTTTCAGATTCCCCAGTTCGGGGTGCAGGATAGCTTTTGCTGCGTTCCATGTTGCTATTTCCACCACCTGTTCAAGGGAGAGGCCCATTGCCATGAATTTTGACATAACATTGCTCATATCCTTCATAGCTGAGTTCATGCTGAAACGGTGCAAATCGGTGCCAAAGGAACTCGGGTAAAAACCCTGCTTTATCGCGGGCACTGCCTGATTGAACCAGAAGCCGGCACCACCGTGACCGAGATCAAATAATATGCCCCCTTTTTGAGCTTCGAGAACAAACGGACGTACCAAGCCGTCTTCACCGACAACCGGCATGCGCTCTTTGATATTCTCGAAAGTATGGGTGATCATATCGCCTGGCCGCATCCTTACTAACTGATCTTCGAGCGAATATTCGGGCAAATGACATTCCACAAAAAGCGGCTTACCGACTTGCCTGGCTGCATTCAGTGCGTTATCAAATGGCGTCCATTCCTTGCCATTGAAGTGCCCGATCTTCACGCCCGCAATGATGTCGGGATACTGGCGTGCGAGTGCTACGGCAGAGTCGACATTCATATCCTGCAAATCCTGCTCATGTGCGGCACCCGTCATTCCGCCACCTGATATGTTCAAAAATGCGAGAATACGCGTTTTGGATTGATCGATCACCTGTTTCTTGAATGTCGGAAAGCTCCGCCAGCCCGAAGTGCCCGCATCCACCACCGTGGTAACCCCCGAACGAAATGTAAAGTCATCGGGCGAAACGCTATTGACACCGTTTGCAAATTGCCCCGCCTCCGTACCCACGAAGACGTGCGTGTGCGGATCGATAAAACCCGGAGTTAGGTAGAGTCCCGCCGCATTGATCACCTGCGCCGCGGGTTCACTGATATCAGGAGCTGCTTTGGCGATTTTACCCGCATTGATAGCTACATCCATTTTGCCATTCCTCGAATTGGCGGGATCGATTACCTGCGCGCCTTTAATTACCAGTTCGTACGTTTGCGCAAAAGCGCCTTGCGATAGTATCCACACAAGCCAGAATCCGATCCGGCCCGTAACACGGCCTTTAGATATCATCCATTTCATACCGCCTACTTGCCTTGTATTTCAGATTCCCAGGAGGTCGCCGCGATACCGTTCAAATCCCACACTACCTTGCCCGCGCGAAGTGTTAGTTCAGTTTCAAGCTTCTTGTTCCCTTTCATTTTCAATCTGCGGGCGTCGATAAACCCAAAATCCCCGGTACGAATACTGAAAATTGCGATATCGGCTTCCGAGCCAATGCTCAAACTGCCTAGTTCGGGCCTCTTGATCACCTGTGCCGGGTTCCAGGTAACGCGCAATATGGCTTCGGACAATGGTACACCCATGTTAAGAAATTTGGAAATGACATTATCGAGGCCTTTCATGCCGCCGTTCATACTGTCGGTATGCAGGTCGGTACTGATCACATTAGCTAAGAAACCTTGCTTGATGGAGGGGACCGCTTGCCGCCATGCAAACGCACCTCCTCCATGGCCTACATCGAACACCAGGCCCTTCTTCTGCATTTCTAATACAAAAGGCTTCACTTTACCTTGCTCATCGACTACCGTCTCGCGATCGTTGGGCCCGTGTGCATACGTATGCGTAAAAATGTCGCCGGGTCTTAGATACTCCCGAAACAGCTTTTCGATCGACAGTGGCGGCCGGTGCTCCCCGAAATCGACCATTACCGGCACTTCGGCCAGTTTCCCGGCCTCCACGGCCCGTTGCACCTGGCTGTAATCGCCCCAGTAATGTGCAGATTTGATGCCTACAATTATATTGGGATACAATCTTTTAATCATATTAGCCACCATTTGCGGGTTCATATCGCTCAGGTCCTGCTCTTCATAGCGGCTCGCCATGCCGGTGCCCACGATGTTCAGAAACGCTAAAACCCGCGTCTGTGCCCGGTCGATGGTTTGCGCCTTGAATAATTTGAAATTACGCCAACCCGATGATCCTGCATCTACAACTGTGGTGACGCCCGTACGAAACGTAAAACCATCGGGCGCGACGCTTGTAGCAGCGTTAGCAATGTAGGCCTCGGGTGTTGTACCGTTGAAAACGTGCGCATGCATGTCGATAAAACCAGGGGCGACATACATTCCTCGGGCTTCTACCACCTTTTTGGCATCAGAAGGCGGAATAACCGCTGCGACCTGCACAATTTTGCCGCCCGTAACGGCTACGTCCATCACGCCGTCGATACGGTTCTTTGGATCGATCACATGACCACCTTTGATCAGCAGGTCGATGGATTGGCAATAGGATGTCACGGGAAAAAGAGAAGCCAG
>DATMSL010000949.1:0-6042 GCA_035565435.1 Dyadobacter sp.
TTGTATTTTTCGGGTAAAAAGAAAAAAAATGTTTTGCCCCGTTTCCGTGCCCGGACCTGTAACCACCAAGCTCTGACCGACTTTGCATTTACAGGAAGAATTTAAGAAAGCCGGACAAAACATTAATTTTTTCATGTTACCAGACTCAGTTTCCTTAAATTTCTTCCACTACAACGCTTTCCTGCACCCTGCCCGACTTCATACGCCACGTATTCCACTTTTCCCCGAGCCGGTCTACCAGATAATAGGCCATTGGCACGAGGTATATCGTGAGCAGCATTGAGCTCGTCAAACCGCCGATCAGCACCCACGCGAGCGAGTTCTTCCACTCGGCTCCGGCACCTGTCGCCGTAGCAATCGGCACCATCCCGATCACCATCGCGATAGTCGTCATCAGGATCGGACGGAGACGTTCTTCACCGGCAATCAAAATGGCTTTCCGAAACGGTATCCCTTCTGCCTTTTGCTGGTTGGCGAAGTCGACGATCAGGATCGCATTCTTTACCACGAGGCCGATCAGCATCAGCATACCAAGCATCGCAAAAATTCCGATGTTCGAAGACGACAATGCCAGCGCCAGCAACGCCCCGATCACTGCAACCGGGATCGAAAACAACACCACGAACGGGTATACAAAGCTGTCGTAGAGCAGCACCATGATGAAATACACGAGCATTAGCCCCGCCAGCATCGCCAGCCCCAATGAACCGAAACCTTCACTTTGGTTCTTCGCGTCGCCGCCCCAGGTAAGTATAATGTCGTCCGGAAGCGGATTTTCCTTTAAACCGGCCTGAATATTACTCACCAAAGTTCCCGATCCAATCCCTAATGTATTGGCGGTGACTGTGACGGATGAGCGACGGTTTTTGCGTTCTACAATACTTGGGCCAGTACTCAGGGTTACATTCGCAAACTGTGCAAGCTGCACGGATTGCTTAGCTACCGGACTGTAAAATGTAATCGCCTTCACATCTTCCGGGTTTTTACGGTCGAAAGCGTCCAGCATAATGCGGATGTCGTAGTCCTCGCCCCCATCGCGGAACTTGGAATCGTCGTTACCGGCGAATGCATTTTGCATCGTAGCACCCACCGTCTGAATGTCCAGACCGAGTTTCGCCATTTTTTCACGGTCGATATCCACGCGTACCTCGGGGTTACCCGCTTCTACGGACACGTTCACGTCGTTCGCTCCGGGTGTCTTACGGAGGCGGTTGGCGAGATCGTTGGCCGCGGCCAGGATTTTATCGAGGTCGTCGCCGCTGAGGAATACTTCAATAGGTGCCGTGCCGGAATTCACCATCCCAATGGCCGCCGAGTTGAATTCCACCCCTGCGAATTTTTGTTCCAATTCTTTGCGCACGGCCAGCATATAATCCTCCGTCGGCTGTGCATTTTTGCGTTCGGCTACCGGAATGAGTTCTACTGTCAACTCGGTACGGTTTGTTTCGCCACGTCCCGAGCTGTTCAGGCCTGTACTCGCGCCGCCTACGTTCGCGAAAATCGTTTTCACTTCCGGTTTCTTGCGCAGATAGTCTTCAATGCTTCGTGCGGTGAGGTTATTCTGTTGCAATGAAGCGCTTTTGTCGAGCTTCATGGTGAGCAGGAATTTCCCCTGGTCGCCCTCGGCCACGAACTCCGAGCCGATAATGCCCAGGCTCATCACCCAGCCGGTCATGACCACGATTGCCACCAATATGCCTGAGAAGGCCAGTTTGTGCCCCAGCACCCATTCCAGGGAGCCGTGGTACCATTTCGTCAATGCTGTCAAACCCTTTTCGAACCAGATCAGAAAAGCCTGCGCCGGATTTTTTGGGTTAAGACGTTCGACCTTCGCCATTTTGGACGTCATCCACGGAGTTAATGTAAAACTCACCAGCAAACTGACCATCGTAGCGAATGCTACAGTCAATGAAAACTGCCTCAAAAGGTCCGCAATCACCGAATTCACCATGGTAATCGGCACGAACACCACCACGATTACGAGCGTAATGGCCAATGCCGCGAAACCGATTTCCGTCACACCTTCCACGGTCGCATCCCAGCGGTTTTTACCCATTTCCAAATGCCGCTGGATGTTTTCCAGGATCACAATGGAGTCGTCGACCAGGATACCGATCACAAGCGAGAGCGCGAGAAGCGTCATCAGGTTCAGGGAATAGCCCATCACATACATAAATAAAAATGCTGCAATAAGCGACGCCGGCACCGAAACCATGACGATGAATGCATTCCGGAAACTGTGCAGGAAGAGCAGCATGACCACCGCCACAAGAATTACCGCAATCACCAAATCGTGCGTTACCGCTTCCACAGATTCCAGTGTAAATATCGAACTGTCGTAAGCGATCGCAAATTTGATCTTATCCTTCGCATTAGCCTTCTCAATGGAAGCCAACTTCTCCTGCACCGACTTACTGATCTCGACCGCATTCGCATCGGATTGTTTCTTGATGAACAAACCAATACCATTCACGCCGTTGTACCGACTGATGCTTTCCGCGTCCGTAAGGCCGTCGGTGATTTCAGCCACGTCGCCTACGCGAATGGGGCTATTGTTCACTGGCGAGGTGATAACGAGGTTCCGGATATCGTCCAGCGAGGCGAATTTACCTGCGAGCCGAAGCGTCATATTCTCCGACGTGTTTTTCACTTTTCCGGTCGGAAAGTCAAGGTTAGCCTGGTTAATAGCCTGGGTTACCTGCAAAAGTGACAATCCGTAAAACCTGAGTTTGTCATTATTTACATTAATGCGGATTTCACGCTGGTCGCCGCCGGTCATGGTAATCTCGGCCACACCTTCAATCTGCTGCAACATCGGCAGGTATTTGTCTTCTACCTGTTGGTAAAAAACTTCGTTAGGCAGGCTGGAAGTTGCGAGCAGCTGCATAATAGGCTGGTCACTCGGCGATATTTTGGACAATGAGGGTGTCTCCGCATCGTCGGGCAGGTCGCTGAGCATATTGTTCACATCGCGCTGGGCATCTTCCAATGCTTTATCAATGTCGGTACCGGCCTTAAACTGCACGATCACCAGCGACGCGCTTTCCATCGATTTGGAAGTCACGTCTTCAATATTGTCCAGGCCGGATACCGCATCCTCAATCTTCTTGCTGACCTCGGCCTCTACCTCCGTCGGTGCCGCGCCTGGATATAATGTGGTAATAGTAATAGTAGGAACAGAAAATTCCGGCAGCAGCACATAGCTGAGCTGGGTGTAAGAAGCCAGCCCGCCGATGAACAGGATCGCGAACAACACGATGATCATCGAAGGGCGCTTCAATATGGTTTCAATGAATTTCATGAGCTTGTTGATGAAGTGTTATTGCGCGATAACCGATGTTCCGTTTTGCAGATTGATCTGCCCGCTGGTCACGACGCGGTCACCGGCTTTCAGGCCTTTGGTGATCTCGTAGTATTCGTTCGTGGTTGCGCCTACGCTCACGTCGCGCAATGTGGCTTTTCCATTTTCAACCACATACAATTGTGGCTGCTTTGCCGAGCCCATGATAGCTTGTCGCGGCACTGCCAATGCCTCACCTTTCACTTTCGAATCGCTCGCAATGGATCCATACATGCCCGCTTTCAATGGATTAGTGGCTGAATTCTGCACGGTAATTTCCACCGGATAGTTATGCGCCTGGTCGCCCTGGGCAGCTACCATCGTTACGCGCCCGTTGAAGTTCGCATGCGGATACACATCCGTATGTACGGAAATACCCTTACCGGTTTTGAACTCATTCACCGATTTCTCGGGGATATTCACCACCAGTTTTAGCGAAGAAATATCGGTAATCTCCGCAATCGGTGTTCCCTGGCTTACAACCGAGCCTTTTTCAACCATTTTAGCAGTAATAATCCCCCCAAACGGTGCAATGATGCTGGTATTTTTGATTTGCTTGTTCAATTGCTTGATCTGTGCCTGTGTGCTGCGGATACTCAACTGAGTCCTTTCCACATTCACCGCCGGCACCGCATCGCCTTTGACCAATGCCTCGTAACGTTTTAAATCGTTCTGATAACCTTCCAAAGTCACCTGCAATGCTTCCACTTGATAATGCAGCTGCTCGTCGTCGATCTTTGCAATGAGCTGCCCGGCAGCGACATGCTGGCCCACTTCCACATTCAGTTTCACGATCTCCCCGCTCGCCTGCGGACGGATCTCAACTTTCCGGTTCGGGTCAAACGATCCCAGAAAACCGGACTCCTGTGACAAATCGCGCAGTTCCGCAACTGCTACCTTTACCCCCACCTTCGGATCAGGATCAGGGACATATACTTTTTGCTCCGTTTTTTCCTTGTTGCTCAGCAACTTCGCCGCCGTAAGCCCCAGCACGGCAATAATTCCCAGGAAGATGAATAGACGTTTCATAGTGATTCCGATGTTGAAAAGTGTTGTCAGGATTTGTCAAGAGTGGTCAAATATGGTCAGGTGTTGTCACGAGTTGTCAAGGGCTGTCAGGTATTGTCATAGAGAGAAAACTACAATTGACTATTCCTGACTATACCTGACTATAAATGACCACACCTGACTTCCTGACCTACTTGGTTCCAGTTTGTCGATGAAGAATTTTTAGCTGTTGATAAAATGCTCGTTTGTTGATGAATACGGCAAGATTGATGAAGTATAATGTTATTTTTGAACCAGTTGCCCGGTTGCTTTTTTCCATTCCAATTCGGCTTTCAGAAGCTGAACAAGCGAGGTCAGATAGTTACTCTGAGCATCCAGAAGACTATTTTCGGCCTGGATCACGTCCGTAAGCGATACCGTACCTTCCTTAAATTGCAGTTGAATCTGCTTGTAAACTTTCTCCGCCAACGCAACCTGGTCTTTTTTGGCATTGATATTCTTCTGCTCCACGCCAAACTTGTTCCGGGCGTTATTTTCCTCCATTTGAATGGCTTCGCGTACCTGTTTCAGCTGCACGTCCAGCTTCTCACGGTCTATTTGATTTTGACTACGTTTGGCTTTCCGCGCCATCCCGTCGAACACATTCCAGTTGAGCTGTAAACCCGCCCAGTAACCAGGCACATCCTGGAAAGTTGAATTCTCTCCGCCTTGCGCATAGAACGCCATATTGGCTACACCATAAGCATTCACAGTAGGAATCAACCCGGAACGTATATTCTTATCCTGCAATTCGTTCATATCCTTTTGCTTTTGCAGCAAAGCGACATCTGTACGCCTTGTTTTGTCCCAATCCGCATAAGCAGGCAGCGCCACGTCTCGAACGCTCACAAGTATACGTACCGAATCATTTTGCGGGATTCCCGTGTAGTATTTCAAAAGGTTAACCAGCTGATTATAATTATCTTTCAACGTCGCCTGCTGCGTTTCAGTAGCAGTTTTGTTGATCAGGATCCTGTCGACATCCACCCGTTGCCCGAGTTTATTCTGGTACAGCAAATCCGAAACCTTGTAAAGCCGGTCGAGAGAAATGAGGTTGCTGTCGAGAAAAGCCATCTGCTGCACAACGGTAACCAAGTTATAATAGGCGTCCGTCACATTGTAAGCCACATCTTCCTTCGTCTTGGTTGTACTAAGCGATGTCAGCTCGCGGTTCAGGTTTGCCGCTTTCAATGCATATTTTACCGACGGATTATACAGTGCCTGAGTCACTTGCGCCGTAGTCGAGAGGTTATACGGCAACCCGAAAGCCAGCGTACTAAACTCCCCCTCCGGCCCTCCGAAGGCACTCGCCGGTACCACTTGCCCCGGGATTTTGAAATACCGCTTGTAGTCTCCCGACACATTCAGGCTTGGCAGCAATCCCGACCGCACCTCGTCGATCTTCGCGTTTGTCTTTGCTTCGTCGAGCCTCGCCGCCTGCACGCTGAAATCGTTTTTCATGGCCAGATCCAGCAATTGATTCAGGTCGTACTCTTGCGCCTGCGTTCGCTGGAAAAGCATCAGGCATAGCATTCCCGTGACATGGAACAGGTGTTTCATGGCTAGTACAAATGTTTATTTTAAATGTTTGTTTAATGAAGTGGCAAAAAAAATGGCTACCCAATCACCAGATAGTTGCACACCATTGCCTTAAT
>DATMSL010000950.1:0-7544 GCA_035565435.1 Dyadobacter sp.
GTTAACCTGGATAATATCGCTACCCTGTATTTCTGTACAAACTGCATTCGCCCAAACTGATTTTAAAGAACCGGACCGTAACATTCCGGCAAGCCCGCAGAACCCGGATTCGTTGCTGATCGGTTTGAAGGCAAGTTATAACTCGGCCATCGGGAAAAACGACGAGGTTGAAGCCGCGGGTTATTTGCAGCAGATCGGCCGGCTGCTTTTCATTTCGGGGCACTACCCGCAGTCGTTAGACTATTTGCTGCAAGCCGAAAAGATATTCCGCAACAAGGATCAGCAAAAAATGCTGGCGATGAACCTGAATATGCTTGGCGAGCTCTATTACCGCACCCGCAGACCGCAGCTGGCCCGGAAGCAGTTCGACGAGGCATTGCTTATTTACCAAAACCTCAAACAGGAATCGGGCAAAGCGGAAATTTACGGACGCATAGGCCACCTCTACGAAAAGCGCGAAATGTACGACAGCGCTTTCCATTTCCAGCGCAAAGCCCTGCAATCCTACCAGCTCGACCGCCACACCGACGGCGCCGCGAAAATTTACGAAAACATCGGCAGCATTTACGAAGACCTCGAAAAATACGACTCAGCTTATTTCTATTTCAACAAAGCCTACATGCTCAACGCGCAGACGCACAATGCTCGCGCGCAAGTGGAAGTGGTGAATAACCTGGGCGATGTGCTGCGTAAAACCGGCCGGTTTCGCGAGGGTTTGGTTTATAGTATCCAAAGTTTGAAACTCGCCCAGACCAACGGTGAGCGTTACCAGATTTCGAGCGCTTACAATGATATTTCCAAAGCTTATAACCTGCTCGCCCGCAACGACAGCGCATTCCACTACCTCACGCTAAGCCGCAGCCTGCTCAATGACATTTACTCCGAAGAAAGCAACAAACAGCTCGCATTGCTGCAAACGCTGTATGAAATAGAGAAGAAGGATAATGAAATTGAACAACTGACCCAAGCGCGGCGCGTTGATACGCTTATCTCCATTGCAACAGGCATCGTGGTGATATTGGTTATTGTCGTAGCGGCATTGATCATCAGCCGGCAGCGACTCAAAATCCGGAACGAGCAGAAGCTCCGCGCCCAGCACAAGCAGGTGTACGAAGCCCAGAACCAGTTGATGGAGGTTGAATTAAAAAACAAAAAGCTCGAAGAAGAACACCTCAAACAGCAGCTTGAAACCAAAACGCAGGAGCTAAGCAGCTACACCCTGCACGTAATCCGCAAAAATCAGCTGCTGGAAGACCTGCGCGCGAAGCTCGACGAAATGATCAAAGACGACAAGCGCGACCAGCGGAAACAGATCAAAGCATTGTCCGAGCAAATCGGCGAAGGTTTGCAGGACAACCAGCATTGGGAGGAATTCCGGGGGATATTCGAGCAGGTACACCAGTCGTTTTTCGACCGTCTCCAACAGCAAACCGGCCCACTCACCGCCAACGACCTCCGCCTGATCGCATTGATTAAAATGAACCTTACTTCTACCGACATTGCCACGCTCCTCGGCATCTCGCAGGACAGCCTGCGGGTGATCCGCCACCGCCTGCGCAAGAAACTAAACCTCCCGGCAGGCGACAATCTTTCGGCCTATATCCAATCCATTTAGTCAGTTCACAATTTCTTAACAGTGCGGTAATGCAATCATAATGCCACCAACCAGTGGTTTAAACAGCTGGATACGAGGCACCTATTCGTAATCATCGACATCTGTTGCCTTCTTGTAACGCTTCGGAACGGGCTGTTGCCCTTTTGTTAACGGGGCTGATTTGGATCACTGAGTTTCTTCTGCCCACTTTCGCATCGTCAAAAAAAACGACCGAGGTCCGGCGGTCCGGCGCTCCGGCGCTCCGGCGCTCCGGCCAAATTCTAAAGTCGATAGCCGACTGCCGACTGCCAACAACAACTTTGATACGATGATCCGAATTTACCTGCATATCCTCCTTTCGCTATTCACAATCACGAGCCTCCAAGCTGGCACGCTGAAAGGCAAGCTCCTCGAAGCTGCCACCGGTGAGCCGGCATTAGGCGTGGTAATATCCATCGAAGGCACCAATCTGCACGACATTTCCGGCCTCGACGGTTCATTCTCGATTCCTAATCTGCAAAAGGGGCATTATCGTCTCAATATCCGCCACATTTCCTATGCACCCATGCAAAAGGAATTTGCGATCGACGGGAATGAGGTTATTCAAATGAATCTTTCGCTCGAAACCGCTGCGGGTGTCAAGCTTGAAGAAGTGGCGGTGACCGGCAAGCGCGATGGCGCGAGCGACAATACTGCCCGCCTCATGGAGCGCAACGCGAGCCAGGTTATGAATATCGTCTCAGGCAAAACCATCCAGATTTCCCCTGACCTCACCGTCGCGAACGTAATCCAGCGCATTTCGGGGATTTCCATCGAACGTAACAGTAATGGCGACGGCCAACATGCGATCCTCCGCGGCATGGACAAGCGCTACAATTACACCCTCGTAAATGGCGTGAAAATCCCGAGCCCTGATAACAAATACCGATACGTTCCGCTGGATATTTTCCCTTCCGACCTCCTCGACCGTCTCGAAGTGTACAAAGCCCTCACACCCGCCATGGAAGGTGACGCAATCGGCGGTGCGGTGAATATGGTCATGAAGGATGCGCCGGATAAGTTAACCTTTTCCGCCAATCTCTCCACCGGCTATAATGAGCTGTTTATCGACCGCAAGTTTATGGGCTATGATTTCAGAAACATTCAATCGAAATCACCGTATGAGCGGAACGGCCACCAGTACAATGCCACCCCGGCCGATTTTTCCACGGCTGCTGTCAATTATAAACTCAAAACGCCTGCACCTAACCTGCTAGGCAGCATCGCGATAGGCAACCGCTTCCTGCACGACAAGCTGGGTATCCTGCTCGCCGGTAGTTATCAGAACACCCACCGCGGAAGCAACAGCCTCTTCTTCGATTCGGAAGCGGTGGATACCCTGCGGGGTGAAGCCCTCACGAAAATGAGCGAACGCAAGTATTCGGAGCAGCAGATCCGCTACGGTGTGCATTCGAAAATGGACTACCGCATCAGCGAGAAGCACAAAATCCAGTTTTACAATGCATTCATGAGCCTGACCAACGTGCAGGTACGGGACGTAAAAGCTACCCAGCTGACCATCGGCGGCTATGATCCGGCGGCAGGCAATGCGACCTTGAGCTACTCCACCCGCTCGCGATTGACCAGACAACAGATATTCAACAGCACATTGCAAGGTAAGCATCAGTTGCTCGATCCGCTCGCATTGCAATGGTCGGCGGTGTATTCCAAAGCTACCAACGAGGTTCCCGATAATGTGACTGTGCCGTTGACCGGCGTCATGCAGAATTTTCAGGAGAGAAAAACGACCGTCGGCGATGCCTCGCGACGCTGGGAGCACAACTCCGATCGGGACCTAGCGGCCTACCTCAATTTAACCTACAATACAACCATCGGCACCACACAGGTAGAATGGACTGCAGGCGGCTTGTTCCGGGACAAATCACGCTCCAATTTTTACAATAATTACCAGCTCCGCCCCGCCGACCCATTTGCTGAATATGGAAAGGATTTTACCGACTACACTCAAATCCGCTGGACGATCCAGAATCCCCGCGGCTCGGTAGGAAGTGCATTGACCTACGACGCGACCGAACAAATCAAAGCCGGTTTTATTCAATTTAAAGCTGAAACAAAGTACCTGGAAGTGCTCGGCGGTGTTCGTGCGGAGAACACCGACCAGGGCTATACCATGCGCTTCACGATTGGCGAAGACCGGCCTAGCGGCAACCAGAAATACACCGATATCCTGCCCAGCCTGCACCTCAAATACAAGCCGGAAGACCATATTAACCTTCGGGCCTCGTACTTCCGTTCGATCAACCGCCCGGGCTTTTTCGAAATTGTGCCCTACCGCATTGTGAATGAAGAATACCAGGAGCGCGGCAACCCCGACCTGAAACGCGCCATCGCGGACAATATCGACCTACGCTACGAGCTCTTCCCGCGTGCTTCGGAGCAGTTTATGGTGGGTATTTTTTACAAAATGATTAAAGATCCGATCGAATACACCCTCCAACGCGACGCTATCCGCGGACAGGACATTTACTATTCTCCCGGCAATTTCGGAAATGCGAAAAACTATGGCCTCGAAATCGACTATATCAAATACGTGAAGCAGTTCGGAATCAAAGCCAACTACACCTATACGCATTCGCGCATTACCACGCCCAAGTCCAGGCGCATACGCAACGAAAGCGGAGACCTCGAAACCATCAATGTACAGCAAACCCGTCCGCTTTATGGACAATCGGCGCATGTTGCCAACCTTTCCATACTCTACAAAAACCAGGAGAACGGTATCGATGCGCAGCTCGCGGGCGGCTACACGGGCGAGCGTATCAACACTGTTTCGCAGCTCCTCGATAACGACCTCTGGCAAAAGGGATTTATTCAAATGGACGCCTCTATTGAAAAAACCTTCCGCAATGGGCTCGGCGTGTTCCTGAAAGCCAACAACCTCCTCGACACTCCTATGGAAGTTTTCATGAAGAACACCAGCGCTTCCAATGTCAACATCCCTAACCAGGATTTGAAAGGTAAAACGCTCATCCGCCGCGACCGCTACCAGCGCTCTTATCTGCTCGGTATACGATACAAATTTTAATCAGTCATCAAAATTTTAAATCTCATGAACCAATCCAAAATGAAACAGCTATTCATGCTTTCAGCCCTCGCCGCATTCCTGATCACCGGTTGCAGCGACGACAAGTCCGACCCAACGCCCGAAGAGCCCAAACCGACAGAACAATCGGTATCCGGCGAAGTTTCCGGTACCTGGACCAAAGGGAACACCTACAAAGTAACCGGCCACCTCCAGATCCCCGACGGCAAATCACTCACCATTGAAGAAGGTGTAACAGTACTTTTCAGCGACTCGGTGATCAAACCGGAAGTGGTTGTAAAAGGAAATCTTTACAGCCTCGGTACTGCCGCAGCTCCGGTAAAATTCACCGTACCTGATGCATGGAAAACGACTGGTAACCAATTCGGTAACCTGTGGGGTGGCTTGATCGCCGGCCCTAACTCGGCCGAATTCGTATTGAGCAACACTATTCTTGAATACGGCGGCGCTGTTACGACAGAAGAATCGCCGTCGGTAAAGGCAGGTTTGTATAAAGCCGAAGCCGGCGAGCACGTGCCGGTTATTTACTATCCCAATGTGAATGGTAAACTCGTGGTAGTGAGCAGCATTATCCGCAATTTCAATGAGGATGGTTTCTACATTGAAGGTGGAAAGGTGATCGTTGCCAACAACATGTTTTACACTACCGGCGTATCGGGCGGCGATGCGATCAATATCAAATCAGGCGTGCAGGCCGACGTTGCATTCAACGTAGTATACAGCCCTAATACCAATGCATTGAAGCTTTCAAATTCCGGTGTCCGTACGCCTCAGGCTTACATTGTAGGATATAACAACACGATCATCAATGCAGGCTGGCGAAGGCCTACTACCAAAGGCGGCTCTATCTGGCTCGAAAAAGGTGTTCGCGCGGACCTGTACAATAACCTACTGGCCAACGACCGCTTTGGTATCAAGAAAGAGAATGTCGACAAATCAGTAGACGACCGTTCGGTGATCAGCAACACATTATATTATGGCGCTACCGAAGAGGGCGTAAAGCAATTCCAGCCATCGGTCGAAATCCTGAAAGGCGCTAATGACCTCGTTTCCGCCAAAGTGGGTGATAACGATCCCAAATTCGTAAACTACCCATTGACAACCGACAGCAAAAACGCCGCATTCAATACCGCATGGGATTTCCACCTGCAGACCGGTTCACCAGCATTGGGCAAGGGTAAAACCAGTTTTACACGCCTGTATGCGGAAGGCCTTGTGATCAATGGCGTAACCTACAAATCCCCCGCACCCGCCGACTACATCGGTGCGTTTGGTACTAAATAACTTCTCCTTCATTCTGCTCCCGGCCCCACTCCCCGGCCGGGAGCGTTTATTCTAACACCAGTGAAAGCATTCATTCTCCCGGCCATTGGGCTGGCTGCATCGCTTGTGGCCTGCCAGTCAGGCACCAGCACGCCCATCCATTCCGCCAAAGCCGATACGGTCAGCGCGGTCATCCAGCCGGTTTTCATCACCGACACGGTCGCGCACGACACCGATGATCCGGCAATCTGGATTAACTCCGCCGATCCTTCCAAAAGTCTGATCATCGGCACCGACAAAGACCAGGATGGCGGATTGTACGTATTCGACCTGCAAGGCAAAATGCAGCGCGATAAAACCGTGACGGGCCTTAAACGCCCGGATAATGTAGATATCGAATACGGTCTCATGCTCGCTGGCAAACCGGTGGATATCGCCGTTACCACCGAGCGTTTCACGCACAAGCTGCGTATTTACAGCGTGCCCGACATGAAGCCCGTCGACAACGGCGGGATAGAGGTTTTTCTGGGAGAAACCGGCGAGAATGTCCGGGATTTGATGGGTATAGCACTTTACAAGAACAAAACCGGTAAAATATATGCGATTGTGGGCCGCAAATCTGGGCCTACCGACGGGACCTACCTTTGGCAGTATCTGCTGGAAGACAACGGCAAAGGCCAGGTAAAAGCGTCGCTCGTCCGCAAGTTTGGCCAATACAGCGGTTTGAAAGAGATTGAAGCCATCGCGGTTGACGACCAACTCGGTTACGTGTATTATTCGGATGAAGGTAAAGGCGTTCGCAAATACTACGCCGATCCTGAAAAGGGAAATGGGGAGCTGGCCCTTTTCGCTACTAATGGATTTACCGAAGACCACGAAGGCATTTCCATTTATCAGCTCACCGACAGTACAGGCTATATCCTCGTGTCGGATCAGGGTGCCAACAGTTTCCAGCTTTTTCCGAGAGAAGGCACGTCCGGTAAACCGCATGACCACCCGGTATTAAGGAAAGTCACGGTAAAAGCCAGCCATAGCGACGGCTCCGATATTGTTTCCGTTCCCCTCAATGCCTGGTTCCGCAATGGCCTTTTCGTAGCCATGAGCGATGATAAGACATTTCACCTTTACCGCTGGGAAGATATTGCGGGGAAGCACTTGAAATCGGCGAAATGATTCAGTTACATATTAAGATTAAGAAATCCGAATATCATAATAACAGAAGGAACTTTGGGTCCTCAAAGTTATGGGCGACTCAAAGTTCCTTTCAGAACTTCGTGATCATAATAGCGCATTCCCATAAATACTCCAATTGGCTCAGAAATGGTGCTTAAATTGTCTAGCGGGTTTTCCTTTAAAAAAACAAGTTCAGCATTTTTTCCTGATTCAATCGTACCGAATCGGCCAGTTCGATCAAGGCATTCCGCAGCGTTTACAGTAGCACATTCCAGTACCTCGTAATTGTTAAATCCCGCCTCTTTAAGTAGCTTCATTTCTTCGATCATAGCAAAACCTGGAATAGAGAAATTCTCCCCGGCGTCAAGGCCAATTACGATTTTGACCTTTTCTTCATGCATCAATCTTAAA
>DATMSL010000951.1:0-2957 GCA_035565435.1 Dyadobacter sp.
ATCGACATTCCCGGCAATTAAAATAGGCTGGTTGGCAGGGGACAGGCGTGTCAAAAGCATGGGGGAAAATTGATCAAATGGGCAATGGAATATGTCGCGTCAAACGTATCTGACAGGATCGGTGCCAGGTTTTTGACAGTAGACGCCTTGTATGATGCTGACGTGACCTGAACGCCCCTACTCGCCCTTCCCATTCGACTTATCAATAATCACCGCCAGCAAAATCACCAGCCCCTTCACCACCTGCTGCCAGAACGGCGATACATTCAATAATACCAAACCATTATTCAAAACGCCGATGATGATCGCACCCTGCACGGTGCCGAGGATGCTCCCGCGCCCGCCCGAGAGCGAGGTCCCGCCTATGACGACGGCCGCAATCGAATCCAGCTCGTAGCTGATACCCGCGTTGGGTTGGGCAGAATCGAGGCGCGATGTGACCATGATTCCGCCCACCGCTGCGAGCGCTCCGGCAATGGTATAGACGATTATTTTAACCTTATTGACATTAATCCCCGACAACCGCGAGGCGCTTTCATTGCCTCCTATCGCGTAAATGTAGCGGCCGATGCGCGTCTTATCGGTCAGGAACACGGCCACTGCTACCACTACAATGGAGATCCAGACCGGCACCGGAACCCCTAAAAACCAGCCAGTACCAATAAACAGGAACGTGTCCCCCAGCCCGCTGATGGGAAAACCACCCGTCCAGAGCATGGTGAATCCCCGGGCGACGGTCAGCATCGCGAGCGTGGCCACAAACGGCGGCACATTGAACCGCGTAATGGCCCATCCATTGAATGCGCCCAGAGCCGAGCCCGTCAGGCCGCCTGCGAGGATGGCACCGAGCACAGTAAATCCGATATACAGGTTCTGAGAAGGAATTTCAATGCCGTTTTTGAGTAAGCCCGCCGTAATCGCACCGCATAATGCCAGTACCGAGCCGACCGACAAGTCGATCCCCGCCGTGAGCACGATGAGCGTCATACCCACGGAAATACAAATATTGACCGAAATCTGTCGCATAACGTTCCAGAGGTTCGAAAACGAGAGGAACTTGTCCGACAGAATGCTTAATGCAAGGCATAGCAGGAACAATGCGATGAGGGACTGGAAGCGGGCGAAGTTTTTCGGGCTATATGCGATAGGCATTAGGCTGTATACTTTTGATGGTAAATGTTATCTGATACGGTGTACAAAGCTTAGAGCCTACCGCATAGAGCTTATAGCTTTTTTCAAAATCTTATCTTCTGACGCTTCCCTCGCCGAAAATTCCCCAGTCAGTCGCCCTTCCGACATCACCAGGATGCGGTCGGAAATGGCGAGGATTTCGGGGAGCTCCGAAGACACTACCAGAATGCCCAGTCCTTCATCGGCAAGGCGGATAATCAGCTTGTAAATCTCGGTTTTTGCATTGATATCAATGCCGCGCGTTGGCTCGTCGAGCAGGAGTACTTTCGGACGTGTGGCAAGCCATTTGGCGAGCACGATCTTCTGCTGGTTGCCTCCGCTCAGATTTCGGGCCTGTTGTTCTTTAGAGGGCGTTTTAATACGCAACTCACTGATGTAGTGATCTGCCAGCTCACATTCCTTCGAGTCGTTGAGGGTACCGAGGTTTTCCATTTCCTCCAATGTGGTGAGACTGATATTGTTCTTCACACCCAGTCCGAGTATCAACCCGTCCTTTTTCCGGTCCTCGGGCACGAGCGCGAGCCCGGCCGCGATGGCGCGTGCGGGAGAATCGCAGCAGATAGATCGCCCGTCGATCATTACCTCCCCTGTCGAATGTGCGGGATGCAGCCCGAAAATGGATTCGAGCAGCTCGGTACGCCCGGCGCCCATTAGCCCAAAAAGGCCTACGATTTCCCCCTTACCAATATTAAAAGATACATTGCTCAGTACATTACCTGCTTTCAAACGATTTTTCAGGCTGAGGTTTTTCACTTCCAGCAGCGGCTCACAACCACCCCGGTCGCCGGTTTTCCGCATCACCTCGATTTTCCGCCCTACCATTTTGCTGATGAGCTGGTCTTGCGTCATACCCTCCATCTCACCGGATTCAATGCTCTTGCCATCCCGGAGTACGACGTAATTGTCAGCAATGCGGAACAGCTCGTCGAGCTTGTGGGAGACATAAACGATAGCCTTATTCTGAGCTTTGAGATCGGAGATAATTTCGAATAAAACCTCCACCTCTGCGCCGGTAATAGCCGAAGTAGGCTCGTCCATAATGATCAGTTCGGCATCGGTCAGCAATGCTTTCGCAATTTCGACGATCTGCTGTTGGCCTACTTTGAGTTTAAAAACCTGCGAATCGGGGCTTACTTTCAGTTTCAAACGGTCGAGCAACTCCTGTGTGCGCTTGCGCATGCGGCCCTTGTCCATGGTACCGTACTGCGTCACCAGCTCCCGTCCGAGGAAAATGTTCTCGGTGATGGTTAAATAGGGTATTAAATTAAGCTCCTGGTGAATGATCACCACGCCCTGCTGCTGCGCATCTTTCGGTCCGGCAAACTTCGCCGTTTCGCCTTTGTAGTAAATATCTCCTTCAAAATCAGGATAAACACCTGATAGTATCTTCATTAATGTCGATTTCCCCGCGCCATTCTCACCGATCAGCGCAGTTACTTTGCCTGCTTCGATCGAAAGTGAAACGTCATCCAACGCGACCACGCCCGGAAACCGCTTCGTGATATGCTTCACTTCCAACAAGGTCGCTGTATCCGTCATGGTTTTTCGATTTGAAGACTTACCGGGATGATTTCGATATTATTCAGCTGCAAATGCTCGCGGTTGAGTTCAATGGCGCCGTGAAACGCCACATGGTCACCTTTTTTCACGTCGGATTTAAATGGCGGCACCACCTTTTCGCGGATCAGCTTGTTGATCTCGGCCGACACATTATTGAAATCCATGGAATTGGTAAATGCATTAATATCAATCGCACCGGACGCATC
>DATMSL010000952.1:0-5121 GCA_035565435.1 Dyadobacter sp.
CGATCTATAAGATTCCCAGATGGGTACTCAGGTACGCGCTATTCCAGTTCCCTGGCGAGATGTCTGATGAACACAGAGGGAGAAAGCCCGGTACAATCTTTGAATACGGCCGCAAATTGGCTGTGAGAGGAAAAGCCTGACACTGCTGCCATCGTACTAATTTTGTGTTGGCGCCAGGTTGGGTCTTTTTGCAACATATCAATTACGAAATTGATGCGGAGACGATTGATATAACTATTAAAATCTGCATTCTTATCGCTTTTGATGAGATAGGACAGGTATTTCGTATTGGTGTTGAGCAGGGCAGCCATAGAGGCCAGCGAGAAGCCGCCCTCAAGAAAGGCGTCCGACTTCTCGAATTCGGCCAATTTCTCCAGCAGATAGCGTTCCGTTTCTACCGGCATCATTCTCTTCCGGGCGCTGTCTGCGTTATTTTCGGGCGCGATATCCTCCAATGCAAGCTCATTCATCACTTCCCCAACCTCCGGTGTTGGCTCGCGTTCGTCGACCGGTATTTCGATTTGATTCTGATTTAAGTCCCTGAGCACGTTCCTTACATGAGCCAACTCGCGCTTTTGCTGTTTTCTGTACACGACAAAGAAAACACCGCCCGAAAAAATTAATGTAATGGCGGCAAGGATAGTTGCGTTTTTTCGGCTGTCCACCGTCTCCACCTTCACCGTATCCTGATCCAGTTGAGCATACATCTTGTTGAGCAGCTGCGCCCGTTTGTTCAGGATCGTATCGACGACCGAATTACTCTTTTCCTGTGCCGCATTCAGCTTTTTCGAATCTTTTATCAGGGCATAATACCTTTTGGAGAGGTCGTAGGTTACATCTTTCAATTGCAGGTACTGCGACTCATCGGCGAAGCGTTCCGCTTTGTCCAGGTAGGTCTTGGCCTCCGGCAGGCGACCGGTCTCCATCAGCGTTTCGGCCATCCCTTTGTAGATCAAACCAATAACATAATGAAGCGGCTGGGCTGTGCTGAGTTTAAGTGCTTTATGATAATGTACAAGTGCAGTGTCGTAGCGGGTAAGCAGCCGGTAGTTATCTCCCAAAAGCCGCTCGTTGTTCATGATGCTGAATTCCCTGTTCTTATTGATCTTTTCAAAGCTCTTTCCTGCCTCCTTAAAATGCCGGACCGCCTGTTCGTAGTTTTCCTCGTCCATGCTTGCGAAACCCAGTTCCTGAAGAAGCAGCCCCCGTGTACTGTTGGCTTGTTGGGCATCCTCTATTTTGGGAACGATTTCCAGCGCTTTTTGGGAATAGCTTCTGGATTTACCATACAACTCCATCATCCGGTAAAGACCGGCCAGATATGCATTGGCTCTTGCCTGCCAGGTATAGTCGGTATTTTCCACCGCAAGCTGGTCAATCTTCAGAGCATATTCGACCGATTTTTCAAGCTCTTCCTTTTGCTGGTACAGCCTCGCAATGAGCATCAGGCATCGCATACGATGTACTGGTACGGAAGAAGATTGATACAGCGAGTCGGCCGAAACCAGAACGGTATTCAGGTCTTTGGTGGCAGCTTGCTTCCAGATCCTGTCATACGCCTGATCAAACACCGGTTCCTGGGCATTTGAAAAATAGCCCATGGTCAGCAACATGAAAATTAATGGATTTGATCTTCGCCTTTTGAGCCAAATAATCGTGTGCTTAAGCATACTATTTAAAAGTGTATTCAGAGGGTAAACTTCGCGGACAGCCCATTTTGTCACTCTGAATATCCGCAAATGAATTTCATTCCAAGGTAGCAAGATTTTTGAAACCCGGGAGCGACAGGTAAGGGCTTCCCCTCGTAATATTACACTTTCATCGTATAAGGATGCTTCTGGATATATGGTGCGGATTTGAAGGAGAATTTATTTCAGCAGTTCGGCAACGGCGTTGAGCTCGGTACCTTCCGATACAGTGTAATCGGGTTGAACGCCCGTTCCTTCCCAATTCTCGGTTGTCCCAGGCCAGGTAGGAGCGCCCGTTGAAACGGAAAGATAGAGATGCTCGTTGACCGGGTACCACGAACTCATGAACGCCCCGCCGGCCGACCGCTGTCCGACAACTTTTGCCCGTTTATGCTTTTGAAGTGCATATGCAAATGCCTCTGCTGCGGATGCCGTCCCCCTATTGATCAGAATGAATAATGGCCTGTCATATTTTGGCTCCAACAGCCATCCAACGGTTTTTTCTGTCTGCATGCTGCCATTCCTGGTTATAAATTCCAGCAGGGTTTTGTTTTCGGGCAAAAAAAAGCTTTCCAGGACATTGCCTACATTACTCCCCCCGCCTGTGTTGTTCCGAAGGTCGATGACGAGCGCCCGGCTCTTTGCCACGAAGCGCATCGCTGCAAAGAGCATCGGCAGACTACGCGCCGAAACGTTAATTTCCGAAATCTCAATATAGCCGACATTGCCTTCCAGTATTTTTACACTACGAAAACCGTAGTTCCGTTCTTCGGCGTCTTTCCCGTCAAAAAAAGGATCGTATGCCTGCGAAGCCGTATCCAACTCCGGTTGCTGGGGTTTTCGTAGCGCCTGGACAGTTTTAGGATCATATTTGATATATAAATGTCCATCCCGGCTGAATTCACGCAAGCTTTTCGAAGTAGACTCGGCCAGATCCCGCCAATTTTTAACAGCCGAAAACTTCCCCTGTCGAAGTTCCGCTTGAAGATGTTCTGCTATTTTTCGCCCTTTCTCCGGAAAAACATATGCGGTATCGATTTGTTGCGCAATGACGGCAATCGCTGCTCCGATTTCCTGAGAAGACAGGGCTTGGGCGGACACGCATTGACAACGAAGCAGAAAAAAGATGACGCTCAGACAGAACAGTGCAGGTTTAATGGTTAACATGGGCCGGGTTGATTTTAGTTTATCACAAAACTCCGGCATGTCGGCCACCCAAAATTGTATCAGATTAGCGTATCAAATTGCCCGGTATTGTTTGGGTAAAAATCCGGTGGTTTGTTTGAAAGCTTTCGTAAAATGTGCCTGATCGGCAAACCCGGATTCATGGGCGATACGCGTTAACTGGTAAGACGTGTTTTTAATCAGGGCAATGGAATTCATAACCCTGAGTTTCAGCATGTATTCGCCCAATGTACAACCAAAATAGTGCGGAAAATACTTCGAGATCGTTACAGGGTGCATACTTGTCGCCTCGGAGAGTTCCCGCAGGGTCACCTGCTCGTTCCAGCGATCGTGCAGCAAGTCGGTAACTTGGCCCACCCAACCCGGTCTCCGGCGACCGGCCATTTCCGGCATGCCAAGCAGCCCCAGCACTGCCATCGTAATCGAATCACCGGTGTAATGGTCGTCGTTCAATGATTGGCGGTAGGCTTGCAGATACGCATTGGCAGCGAGCGGATTTTTATGGGTGGCTTGGGCGATGCGATCCTCTTTGAGATCATATGTCTCGAAAAAAAGGGGGGTAAACTCAATATTAAAATTCCGTGAACCGGGCACCGTCTTACTGTTCTGATGCGGCTCACCTGCATGAAAGAATACCGCCTCCCCTGCTTGCCGGTAACATTCACTTCGTTGCCGTTTTTCAAAGGTTGCGCCCGCGAGAAGCATGGTGACGTGCGGATTCTCGTGTGCGTGCAGCGACACATTAAGGAGATTTTCCTGCGAGTAGACTGTTTCACTGGTCCAGATACCATTCATCTGGCAGGTCGTCAGGTTGTTTCCTAAATAAGTGGCTGTCGGCAGTAGCTCCATCATCGGCTTAGAATTGTTCCGCCCCCTAATTCGTCACAAGGAGGCTTTTTTTTAATTTTTCAATCATCCGCAATAGTCTAGGACGAGTATACCGTTGCAATAAAACCGGATATACGTTCAGGAAGGTATTAAACACAACCAACCATATGGCATCCCTGGCCGAGTAGGCAACGGCAACATAGCCGGTGACGACTAAAACAACCACGCCTGCCAACAAATGCCCGGCTTCCGCTACCCGACTTCCCCGTTCATAGGCCTGAAAGTCGTGAAGGCTCTTTCTTATAGGGGTTGACTTTTGCCGTAACTTCTCCCATCCGCTTTTAGTCAAAATGGCCCGGTACCATTCAACACCTAAGATCCGGTACAACTTGCCTTCCTTTTCAAAAGGGCGAGAATTAAAATAGGACGAGTCGAGCGCCGGTTTGAGCTGCGATTCAAGTATCGATACCCAGAACATCATTGCAAAATTCAATCCAAAACTGAACGCTGCCGACGTAATATCCATAAAACGAAGCATCAAGCCCGTGGTTACCACCGCCAAACAGACTAGCACCAGGATTTTGACCCATTTAATAAGCATAGGGAGAACGATCTGTTATTTTTCTGCCCTAAGCTATTAAAAATTTTGCGGTACGATTCACTGAAAGGCTTATCCTTTATAAAAATCGCACTGACGACTACGATGGGCATCGGATCAGAGCTCAACTGCCGATCTTGCCAGCGTGTTTTTCCAAAGGTTCATAATAATGTATAATCGCGCCCGAATCGAAGGTTTTTGTCTGGGTCAATTTTAAGGGCTTCCTGTCGTGCATGTTTTCGAACAACTTCATGCCTTCTCCTGCAATAACGGGATGAATCATCAACTGAAATTCATCGATTAAGTCCAACCGCAACAAATCGATAATCAGACTCCGGCTACCCACAAGAATGCGCTTGCCAGGCTGCTGTGCGAGCGCGAGGACCTCTTCTTCCAGGCTTCTCTTCGCCAACACGGCACTTTTCCAGTCAACATCGCGCAGCGTTCGTGAAAAGACAATTTTGGGAACATTGTCGATCGCCACCGCGAACTCGTCCATGGATGGATTGCCCGTTGGTTTTTCCAGGATACTCCTCCAAAACTCCATCAGCTGATAGGTTACTCTCCCGTACAGAATGGCGTCGGCTTGGCGCAGCAGGTCTTCGTAGTGGTGATGGACCTTATCGTCCGGGCTCACCTTCGTATGGTCACAAACGCCATCGAGTGTCATATTGATAGCGGCTATTATTTTTCCCATATTTTTTTGATATCTAGTGATGGTTTTGCACCGATGCCAAATTAGCCATATGCGATACGACATTGCGTAGCCATTCGGGACAAATAGAGGGGGAATTGGGGACATGACATTTAACGGTGCGCCTT
>DATMSL010000953.1:0-3308 GCA_035565435.1 Dyadobacter sp.
CCAAAACCGCGCAAAACGAAACCAAAGGCCCCAACTTGTCCGTTAAAACGGACGGAAATAGATACTTTTTCAACCAATAAAGAGTATTCAAAGCCCAGATATCAATCTTTGTGATATCGCCTTGCCGTTCGTTTCAACGAACAGTGCCAGATTAGGATTTATAGAGTAAGAAAAAATTAAGAATAAGGATATTAATTCAATCCACTTTACTATCATGGACAATACACCAGAATCAAACTTCGCAGCCCTTGGCCTTAACCTCCCTCCTGCCCCGAAACCGGTAGGCGTTTACAAACCCCTGCTGATCGTGGACAAACGCTGGGTTTACGTTTCCGGCCACGGTACCGTGCAGGATGACGGCTCCCTGATAATCGGACGCATCGGGAAAGACCTGAATGCAGACCAGGGTAAACTCGCTGCGCGTCAGGTTGGTCTGGCTATCTTGTCTACCCTGAAAACCAACCTCGGCAGCCTTAACCGCGTCAAAAGAGTGATCAAGGTCCTCGGTATGGTAAACTGCACTGACGATTTTGAAAAACACCCATTCATCATCAACGGATGCAGCGAACTTTTCGCAAAGGTTTGGGGTGAAGAAAACGGTATCGGCGTAAGAAGTGCCGTCGGAATGGGCACATTGCCCGATAACATTCCTGTGGAGATCGAGGCGATGTTTGAATTGGAAGAAAAGTAATGAACCTGAGGATGAAATAGTCAATTCTGGTCAGGAGTAGCCAGGTATTGTCAGAAAGCCATTTATTGTGTTTATACCTACACTTGACCACAAATGACTATACATGACAAAACTTGACCGATCCTGACAATACCTGACCACATTCATCACCTAAACCTGCATCACATGTCCTGGTACCAGCTCAACAATCCGGAGAAAGTCATTTCCCCGTCGCTCGTATTCTATCAAGAACGCATTGAAAGCAACATCAGGAGTATGGTGAACATTGCCGGCTCACCTGAACGGCTCGTGCCGCATGTCAAAACCCACAAATGCCCGGAAGTAGTTGAAAAGCAACTTTCTGCCGGCATTTCCAGGTTCAAATGCGCTACCATTGCCGAAGCTGAAATGGTAGCCGGCGCCGGCGCCCCGTGGGCGCTGATTGCCTATCAGCTCGTCGGCCCGAATATCGACCGGCTCTTCTCATTACGGGAGAAGTTTCCAAAGACGACATTTGCTTCACTCATAGACAATGAGCAAACTGCGGCAATACTCCATGAGGCGTCCATTTCCAAGGCGCTTCGATCGACCATATTCCTGGACGTCAACAACGGCATGAACCGAACCGGTCATGCTACCGACGAAAGCTTGCTACCACTTTATCGTTTTGTGAGCAGCCTCGATGGGCTCACATTCGGCGGGGTGCATATTTACGATGGGCATATCCGCAATCCCGAATTTTCGGAACGCAAAGCCGCTGCCGATGAAGCCTATGAAAAAGTACTTCCGCTTCTCAACCGCATTGAAAGCGAATGCGGCTACGAACCGATGATCATCGTCGGCGGATCGCCTTCTTTTACGGTGCATACGCTCCGGCCGGATGTTTACCTCAGTCCGGGCACAAACGTGCTGTGGGATTGGGGCTACGGCGACCGTTTCGACGGCCAGCCCTTCGAACACGCAGCGCTGATCTTAACCCGCGTGGTGTCCAAACCCACTCCGGGCATCGTTACCATAGACCTTGGTCACAAAGCCATTGCCGCCGAAAATCCAATAGAAAACCGTCTTCGTCTGCTTAATCTGCCCGATTACACATTACTGGGGCAAAGTGAAGAGCACGGTGTACTGCAAGTGGGCGCCGATGCCTGGGAAGCGATCCAGATCGGCGATGTCTTCTACGCACTCCCCTATCACATTTGCCCCACCGTCGCTCTGCACGACTTTGCAACGGTGATCGAGGATGGTAATGTCGTTGGGGAATGGAAAATTACGGCGAGGAGCAGGAGGATAACGATTTAGGTGAACCGTCACATGTTGTCAAGTGTAGTCAGGTATTGTCAAGTGTAGTAAAGAATTGTGGCTATAAATGACCTATTGCACAACCTTCTGAGTATAAATGACCATATCTGACTACTTCTGACAGTGCCTGGTAATAAATGACAATCATACAATCACTCATTCAACCATTACCCCAATGTTCCTCTTCGACGCACATCTCGACCTTTCCATGAACGCCGTGGAATGGAACCGGGACCTTACCCAGGATCTGTATTCGATTCGCAACCGTGAAAAGAACCTCACCGACAAGCCCGACCGCGGCAAAGGCGTTGTGAGTTTTCCGGAAATGCGGAAAGGTAATATCGGGCTTTGCGTGGCAACCCAAATAGGCCGCTACATTAAACCCGACAGCAAAATACCCGGCTGGCATTCACAGGCGCAGGCGTGGGCGATCACCCAGGCGCAGGTTGCCTGGTACAAGGCCATGGAAGAAGCCGGCGAAATGGTGCAGATCACCGGGTTGGCCGGCCTACGCAGCCATCTGGAGTTGTGGCAGAATGCCGAATCGACGGAAGGCTTGCCTATCGGCTACATACTGAGTCTGGAAGGTGCAGATTCATTCGTAAGTCTCAAAAATCTCGAAACTGCTTACGGCTATGGCCTGCGGGCAATCGGGCCTGCGCATTATGGTCCGGGTGTATACGCGTACGGGACGGACTCGGACGCGCCCCTGAGCGAAAAGGGTAAAGACCTGCTCCGCGAAATGGACCTGCTCGACATGATCCTCGATGCCACCCATTTATGCGACACGGCATTCTGGGAGGCGATGGATTTGTACAAAGGTCCGGTTTGGGCGAGCCATAACCTCGTCCGTGCCATCACGCCGCACAACCGCCAGTTCTCCGACGACATGATCAAGGTCCTCCTGGACCGCGGCGCAGTAATCGGCATGGCGTTCGATGCCTGGATGATGATCCCCGGTTGGATACGCGGCAAATCGACCCCGGAAAGCACCGGGCTGAAAATCGAGCACATCGTGCAGCATATCGACCATATTTGCCAGATTGCTGGCAATGCGTTGCACGTCGGGATAGGGTCCGATCTGGATGGTGCATACGGGAAAGAGCAATCACCGGGCGACCTCGATTCCATCGCCGACCTGCAAACGATTCCCGGTCTGTTGGCTGCACGGGGTTACTCTGCGGGCGATATCGAGCGCATTATGTGGCGCAACTGGGTCGACTTCCTGGAAAGGAACTGGGCCTGACGACATTAGCCTTCTGTTTAGCTAGAATTTATTAAATCTAATAAATTCTTAATATAGCACTAAAAGGAGTTTTCAAAAAAGCTTCGCAACTTG
>DATMSL010000954.1:0-6619 GCA_035565435.1 Dyadobacter sp.
CATTTTTCTGCTGACGTAGAAAGTATAGATACAAAACAAGAACAACGTGACCAGCACCTGAAATCAGCGGATTTCTTCGACGCTGAGAACCACCCAAAATTGTCGTTCACGGGTAAACTGGCTAAAAAAGGCGGTGATAACTACAACCTGACGGGTTCACTGACAGTAAAAGGCGTGACCAAAACGGTTGATTTCGCTGCCGAATTCGGCGGTAACATGACCGACTTCTACGGCAACAACAAATCGGGCTTCGAGATCAGCGGTAAAATCAACCGCAAGGACTTTGGCCTGGCTTGGAGCGCCGTTACCGAAGCAGGTGGCGTGGTCGTAGGCGACGAAGTGAAACTGATCGCGAACGTTCAGGTCGTGAAGCAATAATATTAATAAACCGTTCCTCTGAAGAAAGCGTGGATATTTTTATCCGCGCTTTTTTTGTTTCCAGCCGGTTCATTCATAGCTTTCTGGCCGCATTGGGTAAAAAACTGAAATACCTGCTTATAAGGGCAAAATGGTATTTTATCGTCCAGGTAATTATTACTTCCGGCTAAACACGCATTTACATTGATCATTGAAACACGCGCCTATGCCCGTGCGGGGCTTCTAGGCAATCCTTCTGATGGCTTTTTCGGTAAAACGATCTCCATATCTGTAAGAAATTTTGGTGCTTCCATCTCGCTCTATGAGTCGCCCGAGCTGCATATCGAGCCTCAGCCCCAGGATCTGAACACATTCCGCAGTATTTTCCACCTGCGCGATTCGGTGAATATGCTGGGCTATAATGGCGGTATTCCGCTCATCAAGGCGGGTATCAAGAAATTCGGGGATTATTGTGAGGAGAACAATATCAAGCTGCCTAACAAGAATTTCACGGTCCGGTACCGCTCTTCGATCCCACGTCAGGTAGGGATGTCGGGTTCGAGTGCGATCATCGTCGCATTGTTCCGGGCGCTGATGCAGTTTTACAAGGTTGAAATACCCCTCGAAATATTGCCGCAGTTGGTAATGGTAACCGAAACCGAGGAGCTGGGTATTACGGCCGGCTTGCAGGACCGAGTGATCCAGTGCTACGAAGGCTGCGTGTATATGGATTTTGATAAAACCATGATCCAGACGCAAGGCCACGGCCGCTACGAGCGCATCAACCCCGAATTGCTGCCCAAACTGTATGTGGCTTATAATACCAACCTCAGCAAGGTATCGGGCAAGGTGCACAACGATGTACGCACGCGTTACGACCGCGGCGAGCAGGATGTGATCGACGTGCTCGGCCAGATCGCCCAGAAAGCCGAAGACGGGCGCACCGCATTGCTCGAAGGCCGCCCCGACGACCTGCATTCGCTGATGAATGAAAATTTCGACCTGCGCTGCAAGATTTACAATGTGCCTGAATCCAATAAAAAGCTGATTAATGCGGCACGCGCCTGCGGAGCATCCGCTAAATTTGCCGGCTCCGGCGGCACTATCATCGGTATTTACAAGGACGATGATATGTTGAACCAGCTATTTGTGCAGTTGAAGAAATTCAACGCGCGGGTGATCAGGCCGTTTGTGGTTTAAGGGCTATAAGCTGTAAGCCATAAGCCAGTTCAAGTACTGTGACTATTGTTACCAATTTTATTAGATAAATAAACTAGAGAGCGCCACGCTAATAGCTTAAGCCTATTGCTTAAAGCTTATTGCTTACAGCTTTTTCAACCAAAACTATGATTCGCAAAGCCGTTATACCTGCTGCCGGACTTGGAACCCGATTCCTTCCGGCAACCAAATCGATGCCGAAGGAAATGCTTCCGATTATCGACATTCCCACCATTCAATATGTGGTGCAGGAAGCCGTGGATTCGGGCATTGAAGATATTCTGATCATTTCCGGAAAAGGCAAGCGGGCCATCGAAGACCATTTCGACCGGAATGTGGAGCTGGAAAGCCGCCTGGAAGAAAAGGAAGACCTCCTTTGGTTCAATGAAATGCGACGCCTTGCCGATATGGCCAATGTGCATTTCGTACGCCAGAAAGAGGCGAATGGCCTTGGCGACGCGATTTACTACGCGCGCCACCACGTGGGTAACGAGCCATTTGCAGTATTGCTAGGCGATACCATTATGGATTCGGTGATCCCGGTGACGCAGCAGTTGATGGATACCTACGAGCAATACGGCGGCTCGGTGATTGCCGTGGAAGAAGTTCCTGCCAACAAGGTGAACCGCTACGGTATCGTCGGCGGAAACTCGCTAAGCGACTCAATCATGGAGCTGAGCACGCTGGTGGAAAAGCCTGCCATCGACAAAGCACCGTCCAACCTCGCTATCGCAGGACGCTATGTGCTGACGCCGGAAATTTTCAATACAATCGAGCAGACGCCCAAAGGCAAAAACAACGAAATCCAGCTGACCGACTCGCTGTTGCTCCTTCTGAAACGCGAGAATATCTTTGCACACCATATCGAAGGCAAGCGCCACGATATCGGCGATAAGTTGGATTATCTCAAAACAACTGTCGAATTTGCATTGAAAAGGAAGGAATTTGCTGAACCATTCCGGAAGTTCCTGGTTGATATTCTAAACAAATAAGCACTTAAAAAGCCATAACCATGCCCAAACAAGTCATCGTAACCGGAGCCACAGGAAACCTTGGTAAAGATGTTGTGAAAAAATTGACGGAGCTTGGTTATGGCTTGCATATCAACGTCCGCGAAGGCAAAACCAACGCTTACGCCGATAATGCAAGCGTTTCGAACTACCTCGCCGACCTCGCCAATGCAGAACAAGCCGAACTGTTCGTCGCCGAAGCCATTACGAATGCAGGTAATATTGAGGCTGGTATATTGCTCGCAGGTGGTTTTGCCATGGCCAAACTGACGGATACGACCGATGCTGACATCGAGCAAATGCTGACGATGAATTTCAAAACGGCATTCCACATCGTAAAACCGTTAATGAAGCATTTCGAAGCGAATGGTGGCGGCCAGTTTATCTTCATAGGCGCGCGCCCGGCGCTCGTACCTGAGGCGGGTACGGGAAGCTTTGCCTACACGCTCGCCAAAACGCTGATTTTCCAAATGGCCGATCTGATTAATGCCGAAGGAAAATCGAAGCATATCACTGCAACGGTGATCGTACCAAGCATCATCGACACATCCGACAACCGCGCAGCGATGCCCAATTCCGATTTCAGCAAATGGATCCCCGCCTCCGACATGGCCGAAGGCATCGCATTTGTTTTAAGTGATACAGGGAAAAAACTACGTCAGACGGTTTTGAAGCTTTATAATGAGGCTTGACCCAATCAGCGGTCGACTATCGGCCGTCAAACCTCTCCTGGCTGCACTTGGCATATTGAGCTCTACAACGAAGCTTAACAATACTTGACTACACCTGTCAACTCCTGACCGCTAACTTTCCAACACCGCGATCTTCACCTGCATAATGGTGCTTCTCTGCTTTTTGAGGACAGTAAACTCATAATGCTTCGATTTGAGCGTCTCTCCCACCGCAGGAATGCGGCCGAATTTCCAGATCAGGTAACCGGCCAATGTCTCGTAATCGGGGCGTTTGGTAATGTCGTGCGGTAATTTTTCGTTTACATCCGCGATGGGCGCAGACCCTTGCACGGTGTAGGTATTATCGGCCTCGTTTTTAACGATCGGTAGTTCATTGTCATACTCGTCCTGAATCTCGCCGACGAGCTCTTCCAGGATATCTTCCATCGTCACAATGCCGTCCACACCTCCATATTCATCCACAATCACGGCTAATTGCTGACGGTTCACCTGAAACTCGCGCAGCAATGCGCCGATTGGCTTGGAGCCATGCACCGTGGCAAGAGGCCTTATCAAATCACGCAGAACAATATCCTTACCCTGCCGCATTTTGAGCAGCAGGTCCTTCAAATGCAAAACACCGATCACCTGGTCCAGCGTATCTTCATAAACCGGCATTCTGGAATAGCCTTCTTCTATTACTTTTTCAAGTTTGGCCTCCGTAAAGTCATTGATATCGATACCTACAACCTGTGGCCTCGGGATCATAATTTGCCTTGCTACCCTTTCCGAAAAGTCGAATGCATTTTTAATCAGATCGTAATCCGCAGCTTCAATCATACCGCTTTCCTTCTGCTGCTGCACCAGATAGCGCAATTCGTCGCTGCTATGCACTTCGCTGCCGTGCGACGGCGTAATGCCAACGCCTTTCAGGATCACATTTGCAATGCCGTTCAGGAGCCATACCACCGGACGGAATATCAGGAAAAAGCCATGCAACGGATAGGACAAAGCCAGGGTCGTCGACTCCGGCCGCTGGATGGCGATCGATTTCGGAGCGAGCTCGCCGAATACAATATGCAGTACTGTGATAATCGCAAATGCGGTAGGCAATGCAATATGATGCGCCACTTCCGGGTCAATGGAAAGGCCTACGAGATCCATCGCGCCAATGATCATTTTCGAAACAACCGGCTCCCCTATCCAACCCAGCCCAAGGCTCGCAAGCGTGATACCGAATTGGGTTGCAGCCAGGTACCCGTCGAGATTCGAGACAATCTGTTTGGAGAGAATAGCCATCCGATTCCCTTCCTGGGCTTTCTGTTCGAGCTGCGACGCGCGGATTTTGACTATTGCAAACTCGGCAGCGACAAAAAAGCCATTGAGCAGAACGAGTACAAGGGTAATGATAACCTGTAGAACCATGGAGGCCGGCGGATCAGTTTTGAGATGAAAATGCGTTTTAAAGCTGCATTTTAACAAAAAATCGGGCCATTGAGAAACTGCGGCCACCATTAATGCATTTCCGGTTACCCGTTACTACCCCGAATTTTCGTAAATTGGATACCCTATGAAAAGTGGTCACGCCGATTTACCCCTGCATTACGGGAAAGTGCCCGTCTGGCTCGCGCAACGCATGAGCGCGCTCGGCGGCGCCATCGTGGAGGCAATCGTAATGGAATATGGGCGCGACGCATTGCTGCAAAAAATGAGTGATCCGTTCTGGTTTCAGTCGCTGGGGTGCGTGCTGGGCATGGACTGGCATTCTTCGGGTATTACCACCTCGGTCATGGGTGCATTGAAGCAATCCGTGAACCGGAGGTCGTCGGACCTGGGTATTTACATTTGCGGCGGGCGGGGTAAATATTCGAGGCAAACGCCTTCGGAACTGCTGGCCATTGCGGATCAAACCGGCCTTGACGGCAACCTCCTGGTACATCACAGCAAACTGTCTGCAAAAGTCGACAATACCGCCATTCAGGATGGCTTTCAGCTGTATTTGCATTCATTTGTCCTTTCCAAAGAAGGTAACTGGGCCGTTATACAGCAAGGTATGAATACCGACGAGCGACTTGCCCGTCGGTACCACTGGCATTCTCCAAGTATCCGGTCGTTCATTGAGGAGCCTCATACATTCATTTATGGCCAAAATCAGGGCAATATCCTCAACCTGACTGCCAAAGCCGCCGCTCCTACCCGCTCGGGCATTCTGGACCTAACCAAAGAAAATCCCGACAAAATCATGCGGGAAGTTTCAAAGCTCGTCATGCCCGATCACCACGACGTCCGCGCCGAAGACGTGAACCTGAAGCGACTCGGAGCCGTCCTCGCATTGGCGCACGACAATCCAGTCGATAATATGGAATCGCTGCTCATGCTCGAAGGCGTGGGCCCGCGCACGATCCAGTCGCTCACGCTCGTGAGCGAGATTATCCACGGCACGCCGTCTCGTTTCAGCGATCCTGCCCGCTTTTCGTTCGCCCATGGCGGCAAGGATGGGCACCCGTTTCCGGTGCCGATTACCGTGTACGACGAATCCATCCTCACCCTCGACCGGGCCATTCAACTCGCGAAAATGGGTGACAAGGACAAGTCCGATGCATTGAAAAACCTTTCCAAAGTCTCAGCACAGCTCGAAAAGGATTTCCAGCCTAACAACCGCTTCAACGACATCGTCCAGCACGAACGCGATACTTCCTGGAAGTACGAAGGCAGGACGGTACAAGGCAAAGCAAAAAAACCGAAAGGCTGGGACGGCCAGTTGGAGTTGTTTTGACTGTGAAGGTTTGATTGAGTAATTTAGATAGTCTTTGTAACTGAATATCAAGTACAATAAATGATACCCAAGCTATGATACTCCGTTCCACATCTTCGGTTTTGCCCCGCACGCTGGATGAATTTGTCCAGTGGGAGACCGCCGATGGATTTAAATATGAATGGAACGACGGCAAAATCATCAGATTCGGGAAAGTGAAGAAAAAACACCTCTTCATCATCAGGAGACTTCAACAGTTATTTTTCGGCACCACGGCTTTCTCCAAAGGCGGCGCGCTGATCATGGAACAGGACGTCATGCTCAGTGGCATTCAAATGCGCCGGCCGGATCTGGCCTTTTTGTCGGGAGAACAAATCGACACCTCTGCCACATCCGACGAAGAGCCCGTTCCTGAATTTCTCATAGAAGTAATTTCTCCGACCGACGACGCCGAAAAGGTTGAAGAAAAGCTGGCCGAGTATTTTAATTCCTCCGTCAAAGTCGTTTGGCACATTTACCCCGACAACGAGGTAGTATACGTTTATTCTTCACGAAAAAATGTCAAAATCTGCACAGAACACGACATTTGCTCGGCATATCCGGTGATC
>DATMSL010000955.1:0-7681 GCA_035565435.1 Dyadobacter sp.
CTGCGGAGTACAGCCTGCCATCCCTGATTCACCAGCGCGAGTACCTGTGCAATGGCGAAATGAAGACCTGGGACGGTCCTTTCCATGAAGTTTTCTCACCGATTGCCGTACAAACGGCCAATGGTCTCGAACGCAAACTGATCGGGAGCTATCCTTTATGTACCGCTACCGAGGCATCGGAAGCATTGGAAGCAGCGGTGACCGCCTACAACAGCGGCCGCGGCGAATGGCCTACCATGGGCGTAGCCGAACGCATTCACTGCGTCGAGCAGTTTACGGGCCGGATGATCGAGAAAAAGGACATTATCGTCAAGCTCATCATGTGGGAAATCGGTAAGTCATTCGCCGATTCGGTGAAAGAATTCGATCGTACGGTTGAATACATATACGCCACCATCGATTCCCTCAAAAACCTGGATCGCGACTCGTCCGGTTTCGATATCGTCGACGGCATTGCGGCACAGGTGAGGCGCTCTCCACTGGGCGTCGTGCTTTGTATGGGGCCATTCAACTACCCGCTCAACGAAACCTTCACTACCCTGATCCCCGCACTGATCATGGGTAACACATTGCTGTTCAAACCGCCGAAATTCGGCACGCTGCTGCATTACCCGTTGCAGGAAGCTTTCCGCGACTGTTTCCCGAAAGGTGTTGTAAACGTGATTTACGGCCGCGGAAATGCCATTGTTCCGGGATTAATGCAGTCGGGCAAAATCAACGTCCTGACATTGATCGGTTCCAGCAAAGTGGCTAATGAATTGAAGAAATCGCACCCAAAAGTGAACCGTCTTCGGGCAGTACTCGGTCTGGATGCAAAAAATGCGGCGATCGTCACGCCTGAAGCCGATCTCGACCTTGCCGTGAAAGAGATCATTACCGGATCGTTGTCGTTTAACGGCCAGCGTTGTACGGCGCTGAAAATCATCTGGGTGCACCGCAACGTAGCTGACACGTTTCTCGAAAAATTCAGCGCAGCCGTTGCTGAACTGAAATTCGGGATGCCGTGGGAGAAAGGCGTGGCGCTTACCCCGCTGCCCGAAACCAATAAAATCGAATACCTCAACGACTGCATTGCCGACGCGGAAGCGCACGGGGCGAAAGTGGTTAATGAAAACGGAGGCATATCGGAAGGCTCGTTCTTCTACCCCGCCGTTGTTTACCCGGTAAACAGCAAAATGAAGCTGTACCACGAAGAGCAGTTCGGGCCGATCGTGCCGGTGGTGCCATTCGATGACCTCGAAGAAACCATCGAATTCCTGATCGACTCAACCCACGGACAGCAGGTAAGTATTTTCAGCAACAACGCCGAGGAAGTGGCGTCCCTGATCGACCCGTTGGTCAACCAGGTAAGCCGTGTGAATATCAATACCCAATGCCAGCGCGGCCCGGATGTGTTCCCTTTCACCGGCCGCAAGGACAGCGCCGAAGGTACCCTTTCCGTTCCCGACGCCATCCGTGCCTTCTCGATCCGCTCCCTCGTAGCCTTCAAAATGAACGCCGCGAACAAGCAGCTGATCAACGAAATCGTGCATGAGGATACTTCAAACTTTTTGAGTACGAAGTTTATATTCTAAGGTTTCTGCATTCATTTCAATGCAAGTCGCCCATTCAGGAAACTGGATGGGCGTTTTTGTGCCGGAGGATCATTGGTGATGAAAATAGGGATAGGAGGTTTGTAGAGGTGTGCTTGGGGTTTGTTTAAGCACACTATTGCTATGAACAAAGAAATATACCCCGTTCATTATGTTCCGGGCACATATGTTTTCACCTTTGACAGTGAAGGAATTCATGGTAAAATCCGCAAAATCGTCACCATTGACCGTATGGAGGGGCCATTTGTTGGTTTGATTCAAGGAGATTATTACAACCTCGCTTTTGGCGACGTTAAAGTTGAAAATGGTTTTTGGGAAATAGACGACGGTGCCAGAACTAACAATGGCGATATGTTGAAAGTGATCGCAACTGTTGCGCAAATAGCCATTGATTTTTTGTGCAAAAATCGGGAAGCGGTGCTCTATTTTAAAGGATATCCCGATTCAAAATCGATTAAATCCGCACGAAATCAACGCAATATGCTCTACCAAAGGGCCATTGACTCCAACTGGGAATTTCTCTCCGGGAAATTTGTAATTAAAGGTTTCAACAGAAAGGGATACGTTGATTATGTGAGAGGTCAGCCTTTCGATGCCATTTTGATCTCGTGCAAAAAATAGCTAATTTCAATATTCAACATGCAAAAACATGAAAGCCTTGAAAGACGACAAAACAGCAATGCAGAATCATGCAACCGGAGCCAGATCGCAATCCGATCTTCCCGAAATTGACGACGCAACACTTATACGATTGGCAAAGTCGCCGTTTTTTGAAAAAAAAAGACAGGAGGCAGTCGAGGCTCTGTCAAGAATCGCCAAATCGCAAGCAAGTTGACACGCAAAGACAAAATGAGCCGCCTGTTGTGATAACAAGCGGCTCATTTCAGTCAGACGTATCACAAATTCGCCTCCGCCAGCACCCGCTCAATCTCCCCTTTCGGTGTAACGCCGCTCTTTTTCCAAACCACCTGGTTACCCCTGTAAAGAACCAAAGTTGGCAATGCAGTTATTCCCAACTCTTTGGTAAGCGCTTTATTTTCATAAGCTTCAATATTAATCACTTTTACGGAGCTCGCCTGCTCGTGTTTGATAGAATCTACAATAGGAGCCAGTTTTTTGCAGGAGCCGCAATAGCGCGAGCCGAAATCGACTAGTACAAGTTTATCGGATTTGAGGGAGGCCAGGTAGTCGCTCAGCGAAAGGCCGGGGCCTACGGTGGAGATGACCGGTTTGCCCAAACCAATCCATTTGCTCAGTCCGCCCGGGAGTTCGGTAACGTCTTTGAACCCACTATCGCGAAGGTCTATGGCGAGCTTGCCGCTGCGGCCGTTGGCAATGGAGTAAATGAAGGTCGGCTTACTTTTATCGAGTTTAGCAATGGCTTTCGAGAAATCAGCTTCGTTAGCAACGCTGAAACTCGTCGCGCCCTCAAGGTGGTTTTGCGCGTATTCCTCGGGCAAGCGGGCGTCGAGGATCTGGGCGTTTTTGCCGGCTTTCGCAAGCCGCGACTCAAATTCCTCGAATGAAACGAGGTCACGCTTTGACGCGTTTTGGGAGCTTGGCGCAGTTTGCGCCTGCAATACGGTATGGGTAAGGAGCAGCCATACCACTGCGAACAATGGTTTGAAAGTTTTCATTGAAATTGGGTTTTAAAGTGATTACTGCTTTCGGTGGTTGGCCCCGGCTATCGACTTTATTTGGAATTTTTGAAATTGTTCAGCAGCACTTTGGCTGCGCGGATATCATAATCAAACATTTCGGCCTTTTGCACCGAGATTTTCTCCGCTTCAGGAATGGCCGGCGCGGCATCTTTTCCCGTAAGATCGAGGACATTCAAGGCTTGCAGGCGGGCATAAGGATTATCCCTTTTCAGCGCGTCGGTCAATGCGGTAACGGCGCCGGGCTTGTCGGTACCGGTTACGTACAACGCTTCGGCGGCGGCAATGCGCACCGCTGGCTCGGGGTCGTTCAATGCTTTTTGTAACGCCTGTTTACCGGCGCTCGCTTTCAGCACTGTCAGGCCTGTGGCCGCCCAATAGCGCACCGACGGATCGGCGTCGCCCAGCGCCTTAATGAGCGCTTGTGTGTTAGCCGCATTGCGCGATGATGCGAGGTCGGCAGTAGCAACGATTTTTCCAAAATTATACCTACCACTCCGTGCATAATCGTACAAAGGGGTGGTTTTGGCAATTTCATAAATGATTGCCTCCGGAATAAAACCGACGTCCTTATAACTCTTGATCCACTGTTCGTTGGCATTCCGTAACCTTTCCAGCTCCTTCTTGTATTTTGGATCACCGGCAAGGTTATGGATATTATGCGGGTCGGTGTCGACGTCAAATAACTCCTCGGCAGGCTTGGGCTCCCAAAATTTGGATTGAACCGCATTCAGTTTACCAGCTTTGTACAAATCCTCCCAGGATTTCACCGAAGGCGCCCGCCAGAGATATTCCAGGTATTGACCGTAAATTTTATTGGGCAAATAATTTCGGATATACCGAAACTTCTTATCCCGCACCGACCGCGACATATCAATCCGCTCATCCATCCTGCCCCTGAAACCGAATGCATACTGAGGCTCTGGCTTCTGTTGTTTGCCCAAAAACGCCCCTCCCTGCATGTAGTCAGGCACTTTGATATCCACCAGACTAAGTACCGTCGGCGCAAAATCCAGGAAAGTAACTAGTCTGTCGGACACGCTGCCCTGCCCCTGATTGGCCAAATGCGCATACTTTGGCGGCAAATGGACGATCAGCGGTACATGCAAGCCCGATTCGTACATGAATCGCTTGCTGCGCGCCAGTACACCGCCATTATCCGCATAGTAAAACACGATCGTGTTCTCCGCCAAACCTTCGTCTTTCAGCTCCTGCAACAGCTTTCCAAACCGCCGGTCCATTTCTTCCAACTTGTCATAGTATTGCGCCCAATCGTGTTTCAGTTCGGGCGTTGCGGGATGGTAGGGCGGCAACGGCACTTTCTCAGGATCGTGTTTCAATGCAGGCAGCGGCTCATGCAGTGAGCTTTCATGCGAGACATTCAGATTAAAAACGGCGAAAAACGGCTGTCCTGGTTTGCGGTTTTTATATGTCGCTTTGCCGCTCGACTCGTCCCACGCATCCAACTGATCCGGCGTGTTGTAATCCTTTTTGGCGTTGTTGGTGGTGTAGTAACCAGCCTCGCGCAGGTATTTTGGGAAAAATTTCACAAACGCAGGCGACGGGTACGTGCTACGCATATGTTCGGTTCCGAGCGAGGGCGGGTACATGCCCGTGATGAGCGTGTTACGTGAGGGCGCACACACGGGAGCAGTCGAAAACGCATTTTTGTAACGAATGCTCTCCGTTGCGAACCGGTCCAGGTTGGGTGTCGTCGCGAATTTGTCGCCATAGCTGCCGAGCAGAATGGTGTTATCCTCGCTCACGATCCAGAGGATGTTCGGGCGGTCCTGGGCAATGGCCGGATGTAGTGCGACAACGAGTATCGCCAAGAGAATTTTGCTGATCAGATTTTGCATTTGCATTGTTGTTACATCGCTACGCGATTTTCAAAACATTCGTTTTGTTCCGTTTCTACCAATATTACGTCGCTACGCGACTTACTACATTAAAATGCCGTCAGGCTGTAATATTGGTAGAGCTAAATGTTACACACCGGTCGAAAAATGCCATCAGGCATGTAACAACCAATCAAAACCTTTATTTCGCGCCCAAATGCGCTTGCTGAGTTGGAGCTAAATCGATGGTAACCTTGTTGATCTTGCCGGTAAATGCAAAAGGCACTTTGTAAGTATCTCCTACCGGTGTCAGATCGTCGAAACCGACATTCACACCTTCATGCAAATACAATGCATCCGAAGTTTTGGCCAGCGTTCCCTCTCCCACTTTTGCATTATTGACATACAAACTCGCCACACCACCGCCATTCTGATCATATTGCACGCTCGCTTTCAGTTCTACCTTGCCCGCAGGCAATGCCGCATTCGACGAGCTTACCACGTATTTGTTACCATCGCCCGCCGCATAGGCAAAGTGCAGTTTCTGATTTTGTATAAAAAAGCTCAAACCGCCGGCCGCGCCGCCTCTCGACAGCAGCACCCCTTCCGTTTCGACGCCCGACAATACCGCCTCCGCAACGATCGAGAACGAACGCTTCAATGCGAACGGACTCGCCACGTCTATGATCGTCGATTGCCCCGGGTAAAGCACCACCTTATCTACATTATTATACGCAGTAGGTAATGTAAACGGCTCGGTACCATACTTCAACGGGTACACATTGTATTTCAAAGCCTCGCTATCAAACAATGCTTTCAGTTCCTTCAACTTCGCCGGATTGGAAGCGGCAAGGTTATTGGTTTCGTTGAAATCCTCGTTCAGATTATATAGCTCCCACTGGTCTTTTTCAAATTCCTGGCCTTTCACATGCAGGGAACCTGCTTTCCAGCCATCCTTATAAATAGAGCGGGAACCGCGGATTTCGTAGTATTGAACCGTGTGACGACTTTTCGCACCGGCGTCGTTGAGGCTATATGCCAGGCTCGTTCCTTCTATCGGATCTTGCTTGATGCCGTTCAGCACCACAGGCGCTTTGATGCTCAGCAGTTCTAATGTGGTCGGTAAAATGTCCGAAACATGGCCATACTGGTTGCGAATGCCGCCTTTCTCCTTAATGCCTTTGGGATAAAAAACGATGAGCGGGTTGTGCGTGCCGCCTTCCGAATTGGCATCCTGTTTCCAGTGACGAAACGGCACATTGGTGGCAGCAGCCCAGCCAAGCGGGTAATTTACTTTCGAAAACTCGGTTCCGATCAGGTCGATCTGCTCGATATTCTTTTTCAAACGCTCCTCTTCCGAAATACCGGTTCCGAAGTTGTTGACGGTACCTACAAATGTCCCTTCTTTGCTCGCGCCATTATCGCCTACCGACACGATCACGATGGTGTTTTCCAGCTCGCCGGTTTCGCGAATGTGGTTAATTACCCGGCCAATTTCATAGTCTGTGTATTCCAAAAAGCCGGCATAGGTTTCCATAAACCGTGCATAGAGCTTTTTCTCCTCGGCACCCAGTGAGTTCCATTCTTTCACTCCAGGGTTACGCGGCGGAACTTTGGCCGTCTTTGGAACTACCCCCAGTTTGATCTGATTCGCCAGCACTTGCTCGCGGTACGCATCCCAGCCCGCATCGAACCTGCCTTTGTATTTATCCGACCACCTTTTAGCAACCTGATGTGGCGCATGCCCTGCACCGGTTGCAACATAGAGGAAAAACGGTTTATCAGGGTTCCCGGATTTCTGGCTGGCCAGATAACTAATAGCGCGGTCCGCGATCAACTCGTTGAAATGCTTGCCATCCTGCCGGTCCGGCTCACGGTGTGTACCTTCCCACAACTCTGGATGCCACTGGTCGATGCTGCCGCGCGACGGAAACCCATAAAATTGCTCAAAGCCGCGCCCGGTCGGCCAGCGGTTGAACGGCCCGGCGGGCGTAAGATCCGCCAGCGGGGTAATGTGCCATTTGCCCAATGCAAATGTATTGTAGCCATTGTCTTTCAGGATTTCGGCAATGGTACCTTTTTCAAACGGGATGAGCGCATCGTAACCCGGTGTGCCGATGGCGGTTTCAGGAAAAAGCCCCATGTGGGCCGAATGCGAGTTGCGACCTGTAAGCAGTGATGCACGCGTAGGAGCGCAAATGGCGGTTGTGTGAAAATTGGTATAACGCAAGCCATTGTTGGCCAGACTGTCCAGCGTAGGGGTGTTGATGAGCCCGCCAAATGTACTGATGGCACCATAACCAATGTCGTCGAGCAGAATCCAGACGACATTGGGGGAGCCTTTTGTCGGCCTCTTTTGCTCCGGCCACGACTGCTGCGTTTCCGCTACTGTTTTACCAATTTTGCCCTGGTAAGCGGGCGTCGGTGCATATTGTGCCTGTACACCGCTCGCCGCCAGCACAGCCAGTGCACCGAGCGATAGTTTATTCCATGGACGATATGTTTTTCCCATAACAAACTGTTTTGAATGTGTTTTTAATCAATATCCAATTCCTATTTGATTGTATTCCAATCCACCACTCCCACGTTCGCG
>DATMSL010000956.1:0-4225 GCA_035565435.1 Dyadobacter sp.
AAATTTTGTAACCCGTTAACGATCCTTTGGTCTTACCGTCCCAACGGCTCATTCTTACAATGCAAGTTTCTTACCGACAAGCTGATAGAAATCACCGAAGGTTTCAATTCCTTTAAAATCCTCGCCGGTGAGCTTGATATTGAGGTTTTCATCTATGAGCACAACCAGATCGACGTAGTCGAGACTGTCCAGATCCAGAGTGTCTTTCAGACTGTTTTCAGGAAGAATCAAATCCCGGTCCACCTCAAATTCCTCAGATAAAAAATCTCTGGTCTCTTCAATAACTTCTTCCAAACTCATTTTTACGTCGTTAGCATACATAGCTACAAAATTAGTTTATTCTTGCCGATAGTTTAAAAATATTCCCAAATTTTCAAATAAAAGCCCCTCGTCATACAATAAATTCAACTGAAAATCATTGTAGTTGGCGGATGGAATATTGGAGGTTAACAAAAATACAGAATTTCGACCGGCAGCCTATCGCCGTTCACGAAGTTGTAGTAGTAATGTGACGGGCGCCCCATCCGCCCCGCGTTCAGATTTTCCTGACGATCAGCGTGGAATTGGTACCGCCGAAACCAAATGAATTGGAAAGGAAACAGTTGATTGTCTGCTCCTTAGTTTCGGGAATAATGTTGATTTTTGCCGAATCCTCATCGGGATTTTCGAAGTTGATATTGGGGGCAACGAATGAGTTCTGCATCATCAGTAATGAGTAAACAATCTCGCTCGCACCCGCCATCCAGCATTCATGCCCGGTCATCGATTTCGTGGAGCTCACAGGCACATCACTGCCGAACACCTCGTAAATCGCGCGGGCCTCACTCCCGTCACCCACGGGCGTGGAGGTAGCATGTGCATTGATGTAGTCAACTTCGGAGGTGGTAATACCGGCTTGTTTCAATGCCATTTGCAGCGAACGCGTCTGTCCGTCGATGCTGGGGTTGGAAATATGATCGCCGTTGGACGAGAAACCGTAACCGATCAATTCGGCCAATATCGGTGCCCCTCTTTTCACGGCGGCTTCGTAAGATTCAAGGATAACAGTGGCCGCCCCACCGCTCGGGATCAGCCCGTCGCGGTCGCGGTCGAAGGGTCGAGAAGCCTTCGTCGGCTCCGATTCACGCACCGAAAAGGTACCCAGGCCGTCGAAACTCGCCATCGCGGACGCATTAATCTCCTGCGCGCCTCCGCATATCACGCGCTCCTGCAAGCCCTGGCTGATCATCAGGTAGCCCATCCCGATCGAATGTGAACCCGACGCGCAAGCAGCGCTCAATGTGAAATTGATGCCTTTCAACTTGAAAATCGTCGAAAGGTTCATGTTCACGGTGCTGTTCATGTTCTGGAAAATGGCACCGGAACCGATCAGCGTCGTATCGTGCTTTTCGCGGACTTTATCGATCGCCTCCATCACCGACGCCGCAGTGCTGTCGTTGCCGTAGATAATGCCGGTTTCGGTCTGTTCGAGAAAGTCGACGTCCAGGCCTGACAATGCCAAAGCCTCGTGCGTGGCCATGTAGGCGTATATGGCGGGCTGGTGCATCCCCATGCGCTGGCGGCGCGAGAGATAGTTTTTCAGGTCGGGCTCCTGCACCATACCCGTGAGGGCCGACCGGAAACCGAAATCTTTCCTAACCTGATCAAACACGATCCCGCTTTTACCGGCGTACAACGATTTCGTGACCTCGTCCAGATTCTGGCCCAGACACGAATAAATGCCGATACCGGTAATGACAACCCTGTGGCTCATGGGCTATGAGTAAATTCCTCCGTTAATATTGATTACCTCTCCCGTAATATACGCAGCTTTGTCGGAAGCCAGGAAGCTTACCAGGTGGGCCACTTCATCGGCCTTGCCAAACCGGTTCATCGGGATCATTTGCTTCAATTCGTCCTCGTTGAGGTCTTTGGTCATGTCGCTCGTGATAAAACCTGGCGCCACGGCATTCACGGTAATTTTCCGTTTGGCTACCTCCTGCGCGAGCGACTTGGTAGCAGCGATAATCGCCCCTTTCGCCGCCGAATAGTTGGTTTGGCCCGCTACCCCTTTCATCCCCGACACCGACGCTACGTTCACGATCCGGCCGGAGCGCTTCCGCAGCATTTGCTGAATCGCATTCTGAGTTACATTATAAAGGCCTTTCACCGAAATATCCAACACATCGTCCCAATCCTTTTCCGGCATCCACATAAACAGCCCGTCGCGGGTAATGCCCGCATTATTCACCAAAATACCGATGAACTTGTCTTCGTTCTTCTCGCGCCAGCCGTTCAATGCTTCGTCCACCTCTGCCTTGTTCTGCACATTGAAATGCAGCAGCTCGCCGCTGCCGCCATTCGCCTGGATTTCCGCCAGCGTTTCTTCCGCAGCGGCCTGATTGGACGCGTAATTGACTAATATATGTAAACCATGATCCTTGGCGAGCTGAACCGCAATGGCCCTGCCGAGTCCCCTGGATGCACCGGTTACCAATGCGCAATTCATAAGTGAAATGGGGTTTCTTTAATATATTCAAAAACGGCTGCAATGCTTTCGAATTGCGGAACGTCGTCTGTAACGAACTTTGCGCGCTCACGGATTTGCGCGTAAACCGATTTCGCATTCGGCGAAAGTTTCTCCTTTTCCTCCGGATGCAGCAAATCGATTGCCTGGCAAATCGCCATAATGTGGATCGACATCACCTGGAAAGCGTTTTCAAGTACCTGCTTCGCGATCACCGCCGAGTTGGTACCCATGCTGACGATATCCTGGTTGTCGTTATTGTTTGGAATACTATGAATGTAAACCGAAGTCGATAACGCCTGGCTTTCGGCCGTCGTGGACGTAGCTGTAAACTGCACACCCTGGAAACCGAAGTTCAACCCCCAGGTTCCCGCATTGAGGAATGGCGGGAATTTACCGTTCAGTTTGCTGTTCATCAGGAAGTTGAGCTGGCGTTCCATGAGCATGGTCAGCTTGGTCAATACCAGTTTCACCTTATCCATTTCCAGCGAAATGTAATCGCCGTGGAAATTACCGCCGTGGAACACATTGTCGTCTTCCGGCCGCACAATCGGGTTGTCGTTGGTTGAATTTAACTCATTTTCAACTACTTCCTGCGCATACTGAATCGTATCCAGCACCGGACCAAGGATTTGCGGCACGCAGCGGATCGAGTAGTATTCCTGTATTTTCCTTTCAAATTCGGTCTTCTGCATGGCCGTATCGTCGCGGAAAAGCTCCTCGCGACTGCGGATTAGCCCGCTACCGGCTACGAAGTCGCGCATGAGCTGCGCCACCGTTTGCTGGCCTTTATGATGCTTCACGGCATTGAGCTGTTTCGAAAACGAGTCGTCGAACGATTCGATCGCCTCGTTGATCATCGACGACGCGGTAATGGCCCATTGCACCAGCCTTTTGGCATAAATAATATTGATGGCCGCCATCCCCGTCATGCAGGATGTCCCGTTGATCAGCCCGAGGCCGTCGCGAAGCTCCATTTTGAGCGGCTTAATGCCCTTCTCTGCCAATACTTCGGCAGTTTTGCGGCGCAGACCATTTTCGTACACATGCCCTTCGCCGATCAGGTTCAATCCCAGATGCGAGAGCTGCACGAGGTCACCGCTTGCGCCCACGCTGCCGTGCTCGAAGATTTCAGGTACAACGCCGTTGTTCAAAAACGTCACCAATTGCTTGATCACCGCAGTACTCACGCCGGAGTTGGCCTGCAAAAATGAATTCAGGCGCGCTAGCATGACGGCGCGTGCATATATTTCATTCAACGGCTTCCCTACCCCGCTCGAATGGCTGCGGATCAGGTTGTATTGCAGATTATTGAGCTGGTCGGTTTCAATACGGTATTGTGCCATCGGGCCAAAACCGGTGTTGATACCGTATATGATTTTGTCTTTGGAGAAATTCGTTAAAAAGGCAAACGATTGGGATACTTGATGGAGGGCGTCTTCGGCTAAGATAAATTCCTTCTTTTCAAAAGCATATTGCTCGATCTGAGCTAATGAAATACGATTCATTTAATGATGGCGTAATTGAATATGGTGTAAAATAAATCTTTTTTTGCGGCTTTGGCAAACACGACCCGGTAAGCGGCAGCAGGCACGGAAGTTGCCTGAGTGAGACAATTCATTAATTTTGTCGGACATTCACGTTCCCCTGTCAATGCTAGGAGATTTACTATTAAGGCTAAACAAATTCCTTTCCAGTCACAAAGCCGCGTTTTTCCTT
>DATMSL010000957.1:0-4939 GCA_035565435.1 Dyadobacter sp.
GGCACACGGCGTTTATAGCCAGGAGTTGCTGAACAAGGAGATTTCGCTGAAAGTCGAATCGTTGGAAATCAGGCAGGTATTGCGCCAGATTGAGAAACAGGCCGACGTCAAATTCGTATACAGCTCGGGCAGTATCCAGGGCAGGAGCACAGTGGCGGCAAAGCAGCTTCAGGGTTCGCTGAACCGCGTGCTCGATCAGCTCCTCACGCCACTCAATGTCTCTTATGAGGTAGTAGGCAATTCGAGGATATTGCTCAGAAAAAAGAACGACCCGCAAAGCGCAGCGCCCTTTAACGCCAGAACCGCGGGCATTATAGCCGATCGGACGATTACCGGAAAGGTAGTTGACGAGAAAGGCGACGGCTTGCCGGGCGTAAATATCCTCATTGTAGGTAGCCAGCAAGGCACTACGTCCGACCAGAACGGTCAGTACCAGCTCAATGTGCCGGATAATGGCGCCACACTCCGCTTTTCCTTTATCGGCTATGTGAGCCAGGATGCGGTGGTAGCCAACAGCTCCGTCATCAACATCACGATGGCTCCCGATGTAAGCGCATTGAAGGAAGTGGTGGTAGTGGGTTATGGAACGCAGGAGAAAAAGGATGTAACTGGTGCGGTGTCTTCTGTGAAAGGTTCTGATTTTCAAAACCTTCCATCGGGTGGTGCGCAGCAGGCATTGCAGGGCCGTGCGGCGGGTGTGAACGTGATCCGCAACGGCGGTGCGCCGGGCGATGCGGGTACGATCCAGATTCGCGGTTTCGGAACGGTGAACAATGCCGATCCGTTGGTGGTGATCGACGGCGTTCCCGCCGGTTCGATGAACGACGTGAACCCGAACGATATCGAGTCCATCGAAATACTAAAAGATGCCTCTGCATCCGCTATTTATGGAACGCGTGCGGCAAACGGGGTAGTGATCATCACAACCAAGCGCGGTGCTTTCGATAAGCCGATTAGTGTAACATTGAATGGCTACGCCGGTATCAGTAACCGCATTAAAACCCTTGATATGCTGGAAGCGCCTGATCTGGCGGCGCTGAAACGCGAAGCTTATAAGAACGACGGCCTACCCGTGCCGCCGATTTGGGAAGATGCCCAGTACCAGACCCAGAAAACCAACTGGCAGGACGCATTGCTCAAACAAGGGGTTACCCAAAACTACGACGCAGCGATTCGCGGCGGCGGCAAGTACTCGTCCTTCTCGATTTCCGGTGGTTATTATAATGAAAAGGGGATTATCGGTAAGTCCTATTACAAACGGTATACATTCCGCGTTAACTCGGATCACAAGATTGGATCGAGGCTGAAAATCGGGCAGAACCTGCAATTCACAAATACGCACAACACGGCGCCGAATACGACTTCCTCACAAACCGGTTTGCTATGGAGCGCCATTCGTTTTCATCCGGGTCTTCCGATCCGCAATGCCGATGGTTCTTACAGTTCAACCAAGGGCATAGGAGCGTTCGGGGATATTAACAACCCCATTTTCACGGTCGATACGCAGGATCAGAACAATATCCGCAACCGCATTCTGGGTAGTCTCACCGGCGAGCTGGAACTGTTGAAAGATCTGAAACTGCGTGCCAACCTGGCGATGGATGCGACATTTTCAGAAAGCACGAATTTTGACGTAAAAATCAACGATCAGTTCCGTACCAACTCTTACAATCAGCTGGATCTGACGCACGGCAAATACTGGTCGTTTTTGCAGGAGTATTTCCTTTCCTATGACAAAAAATTCGGTGCGCACAGCCTGAACCTCGTTGGTGGTTACACTTCCCAGACGTTCAACAGTATTTCCTCCAGACAACGTGGGCGCGATTTCGCGAGCGAGGATCCTACGCTGCGCTACCTGCAATATGCGGGAACAATCGTATCGGTGGCGGGTGAAGACGGTAACCGCAGCTACGACGCGCTGGCTTCGTGGTTTGGTCGTGCCAATTACTCATTCATGGACCGCTACCTGCTGACGGCCACATTCCGTGCAGATGGTTCCTCCAAATTCGCACCGGGTAATCGCTGGGGCTACTTCCCTGCATTCTCGTTGGGATGGAGATTGTCGGAAGAAGATTTCTTCAAGAACGCATTGCCGGTGTTCAGCAACTTCAAGCTGACGGGCGGCTGGGGCCAGCTGGGTAACCAGAACGTGAATTCTTTGCAATATCTGGCCTTGATCAACTCGTCGTACCGCTATGCGTTGGGTGCGGGCGGCACGCAAAACCCGATCTCGGGTGCTGCGCAAAGCCGTCTGGCTAACCTGCAAATAGGTTGGGAGACTGCTGAAATGAGCAATTTCGGTGTGGAAGCGGGACTTTGGAAGAATGCATTGTATTTGTCAGTCAATTATTTCATCAAGGATACCAAGAAAATGCTGCTGGCGCCGCCGTCTATCGGAACCATCGGTACTTCCATTATTCCTGACCAGAACATCGGCCAGCTGCGCAACAAAGGCGTTGAAATCGAGGCGTCTTACCGTCATTCATTCGGCGACCTGACCCTGAACCTGAGCGGTAATGCTACATTGATCAAAAACCGCATTACACAACTCGCCACGCCGGGCGGCTTCCTCGCTTCGCAGCTGTACGGCCGCGGGCAGCAGGAGATCGTGCGCACGTATGAGAACAATCCTTACGGTACGTTCTACGGCTATAAGACGAATGGTCTGTACCAAAGCCAGGCTGAAATCGATGGGGACCCTAACATTGCCAACGATTCACGCAAAACCAATGGACAGATCCACCCCGGCGACGTCCGCTTCCTGGATTTGAACGGCGATGGCATTGTTGACGACAAGGACCGGACCATCATCGGAAGCCCGCAGCCGAAAATCAATTATGGTTTGAATGCAGGGTTGAACTACAAAGGATTTGATTTTAACCTGTTCTTTGTGGGTGTTGGCGGCGTTTCGATCTTCAATGCGGACCGTATGCAAGGCCTGGACGCGAGCTATTCTTTCAATTTGTATCAAGAAGCGAGCGAGCGCTGGAATGGCGCCGGTACCAGCAGCACCGTGCCGCGCCTGAGCATCGATAACCCGAACCGTAACTTCCGTCCTTCGGATCTGTTTATCGAGAAAGGGGACTTCTTCCGCCTGAAAAACTTCACATTGGGCTATACCATCCCTAAAACCGTGATCGAGAAAGTGAAATTGACCCAGGCGAGGATTTACGTTACCGGACAAAACGTGTTTACGTTGACCAAATATACCGGTCTGAACCCCGAGCTGGGTTATGTAGGCGGAGACAAGGCAGCAGGATTGTACAATCAGCTCAATGTCGACTACGCGCAGTATCCGCAGGCACGTACCTGGACGATCGGCGCAACTTTGTCCTTTTAATCCAACCCACACCAGCTCTCAAAGAGAACCCGATATGAAAAAGATATATGTAATGGCCGGATGGCTTTTCCTGATGGCCGCAACCAGTTGTAACGACGACCTGCTCGACAGCACGCCTTACGGACAGGTTACCTCCCAGCAGTTCTGGCGTAATGGCGACGATGTGGTAGCTGCCACCAACGCCATTTACGCCCCGTTGCTGAACGAAGACGGTTTTGCCCACACTGAGTATACTTTCGATAACTGCTCGGACGATATGAACCGCGCCGGCGACCATTCCGACGAGACTTCCCTCGAAATGTTCACCTTCGACGCGGCCAACTCGCACATTCTTGCGACCTGGTCGACCAAATATGAGGTGATCTCGCGTGCGAATGCGGTGCTGATCAACGCGCCGAAAGTGACGATGGACGAGGCATTGCGCAACCGCAGCATGGGCGAGGCATATTTCCTTCGCGGTTTTGTATACTGGCGGCTTTCGCTGATTTATGGCGAAGTACCTATTATTCTCGAAGACGATGCGCTGAACAATAACTATAACAAACCGAAGGCAACGCTTGCCGAGGTACGTGCGCAGGCTGAATCGGATTTCCAGAAGGCGGCTGCGTTGTTGCCGGTGAGCTATGACGATGCGCAGTCGGGCCGCGTAACGCAGGGCTCTGCAAACGGGTTTTTGGCCAAATTGTATGTGTACCAGGAAAACTGGGCGAAAGCAATCGAATCGGGACAGAAAGTGATCGGTAATGCGGCTTATAAACTGGCTGGCAATTACGATGAAAACTTCCAGCTCACAACCGAGAACAACCCTGAGATTCTGTTTTCATTACAATATGAAACCGGCTGGACGACCGACAACTCACCGACCTTCTACCACACGCCGCAGGCATTTGGCGGATGGGGCTTCCACGAGCCGATCGAAGACCTCGTGCAGGAGTTCGAAAAAGGTGACCCGCGCCGCTCTTATTCTATTTATAGTCCCGGCGACAAGGTTAACCGCGGTTCGGCAGGAACGACAACTTTCGCGGCTAATATGACCCGCGTAACCGGCTATTCATTCCGCAAGTACACCAGTTTTACCGATGCCGGCGACATGAGCCAAAGCCTGAATGCCCCGTTCCTGCGCTCGTCGGACGTGTACCTGCTCGTGGCTGAGGCAAAAATTCGTTCTGGTCAAAGCGGTGATACGGAGCTGAATGCAGTGCGGAAACGTGCCGGACTGGCCGCGAAAACCGGTGCGAAAATGGCCGATATCATGCACGAGCGCCGCGTGGAGCTGGCCGGCGAAAACGAACGTCACCAGGATCTGATGCGCTGGGATAAAGCCGGGCTGATCGACATTGCAGCACATTACAAAATCGCCCGCGGGCCATTCAAGCCAAGCCGCAATTTTATCAAACCTAAACACTACTATTTCCCGCTTCCGCAGCGTGAGGTGGATTTGAGTAATGGGGTTTTGAAACAGAATAGCAATTATTAATGATTGAATGATTGAATGATTGAATGATTGAATGATTGAATGATTGAATGATTGAATGATTGAATGATTGAATGATTGAATGATTGAATGATTGAATGATTGAATGATTGAATGATTGAATG
>DATMSL010000958.1:0-4680 GCA_035565435.1 Dyadobacter sp.
GTAACGGTCGGCCAGTAACCTATTCCAAGAAGCATGGACCGTCGTACGTGCTCGCGGATCATCAGGATGGGAATGAGTAAAACGCCTGTCCAGCCAATGTACCAGCTGATATCGAGCCGAATGCAAGTAATAGTGATCAAAAAAAGAGCCAGGGATCCTGCCAGCGAGAGGGTCGCCAAATTACCAAGATAGTCCCACATTTTAGTCTTTTGGCAGCGTGTTAGGACAAAACTCTGGACCAAAATATGCCCGGCACAGATCGTAAATTCTCGTACAAACATCTCGCTGGTGATATTTCCACCAATTAACGAGGGGTAGCTGGCCAGGACGAGCGAAGTAACAACCCAACTCAGTATTATCCACGCAATGCGATATTTCAAATTAAAAGACGGCTGATACCCGAACTGGTTTTCAGAAGCCGCTGCCGGAATGATCACGCGGCGGTTGTAGGAAATGAATGCGTAAGCTTTCGAGGTAATCCATAGAAACGGTTTCCAGCGGAATAATGGCGCGAGGAGCGGGATAGCGTTTCCGCAAACTTTCAGCAGACTTTCGATGCCGTAGGTAACTTCCCCGGTGGCCTGGTTCACGAGCGCTATTTCATTGACGGCGCGCTGCCAGTCGAGATTGGGGCAGGCGGCGCCGGCATACTGCTGATAGGCCTCGCGACCGTGCGCGTCCAGCAGGCCGCTGCGCACAATTGCGCCCGTGTAGAGGTTGCACATCGGGCACTCGGCGTCGTACAAAATGATGTGATTGTGTAGTGTTTTCATTTGTATAGTATATTTTGAAGTTTCAGAAAAAATTGAAAGTTTAACCTAAAAAAATATCACTTGAACAATTTGAAAATGCCACCCCAAAACCAGCTCTCTTCCGCACCCAGCATGGTTTCCAGGGTTTTATCGACGTTTTTAGCCAGCTTGTTGATGTCCGTAACCGACTTGTTGAACGTGCTGAATTCGGGATCGCTGGCATCGCCGGTCACCTTCGACAGCTCGTCGAGTACCTTGATAACCGGCTCCAACTCACGTTTGCGGCGTTCTTTGGCCACTTGCTTGGCGATATTCCAGACGTCCTTGTCGGCAAAGAAATATTCCTTCCGCTCACCCGGCTTGTGTTGCTTTTCGATCAAGCCCCAGCCGATCAGGTCGCGGAGGGTCATATTAGCATTGCCGCGCGAAATGCTGAGCGTTTCCATGATTTCCTCGGTCGTAAGCGGGTCGGGAGAGATCAGCAGTAATGCATGGACCTGCGCCATGGTGCGGTTAATGCCCCATTCCGAGCCCAGCTTGCCCCATGATTCAATAAATTTCCGTTTCGCGTCTCCGAGTTCCATATTCCAAAGGTAGCAATGTATTTAAACTTTCAAAACTTTTTGAAAGTTTAAATACTGAGACTCGGTGATTGCGGGCTTTGAAGGCCATGGGAGTAAATCTGAAGTGCATTTGACTTGTAATCGGGCAGGAAATTGGCTGCTGTTTTTAACCCCAAATCCGATTTGCCATGAAACGTTTTGTCATAAAAGGCCTCGCAGGGCTTGCGCTTTTAACCGTTTGCAATGCATCAAAGCAGCGCGGGCCCGGTGCCGCGGCGGTAGTCAGGGTTGTGGAGGCATTTCCCAAGCTGCATTTCGATTATCCCGTTGATCTTACGCACGCGAACGACGGTACCAACCGGCTTTTTGTGCTGGAACAGGAAGGGACAGTCCGCGTTTTCGAAAACGCTGCGGCCACTTCGTCCGCGAAAGTGTTTCTCGATATCAAAAAACTGGTGAGTTATGGCGGTGAGGCAGGGTTATTGGGCCTCGCTTTCCATCCTGATTATAAAAACAATGGCTATTTCTTCCTGAATTACACCACGAAAGTATCCGGCAAGCTCGAAACAGCCATTGTACGCTACAATGTGAGCGCCAGCGACCCCAATCAGGCCGACCCTGCGAGTGCGGCAGTGCTTTTTACATTTGATCAGCCTTTTGATAATCACAATGGGGGAGCTGTGAAATTTGGCAAGGATGGATACCTCTACATTTCCACCGGCGACGGCGGCAGTTGGGGCGACCCAAGCAATAACGGCCAGAATAAAAGCGCCTGGCTGGGTAAAATCCTGCGTGTGGATGTGAACAGCAAAGCCAATGGAAACTACGGAATTCCGGCCGATAATCCATTTGCGGGCAACAAGGAGGGGTTCAGGGAGGAAATATATGCCTATGGCCTGCGGAACCCATGGCGGATTAGCTTCGACGATGCCACCAATACGCTTTGGGCTGGCGATGTGGGCCAGAACAAACGGGAGGAGATTAATATCATCGTTAAAGGCGGCAACTATGGCTGGCGGTTAAAGGAAAGTATCGACTGCTATAACCCAAAGCGTGACTGTAATGCCGCCGGGCTGATAGACCCTGTGCTGGACCTGCCGCAGGCTAATGGCGAGCATTCGATCACGGGAGGGTTTGTGTACCGCGGCAAGGCGATGCCGTCGCTCGCGGGCAAATATGTGTTCTGCGATTACGTGAGCGGGCGGCTTTTCGCGCTCGAAACCCAAAATGGCAAAGCGGTACAAAACAGCATGATTGCCGAAGGCGTAGGGCAAATATCCGCCTTCGGCACCGACCAGTCTCAGGAACTTTATATCTGTAATCACGGTACAGGGAAGATCATGAAACTGGCCCAGCCTTAACGGTCCGGCCTATCGGGAAGCAGCGTGTTGGGCGTCCGGCAAAACCTTTTTCAAAAATGCGGATACCGTGCTGAGCGTTGGTTCGAACCACGGATCGAAGAACATGAACGTGTGAGGAGCATCCGGGAAAGTCCTGACTTCGCTGTATGTGCCGGATGCATTCAGTTTTTGGATAAAATCCGTTCTTCCGGCATGCATACGGTCCACCGAGCTGTTGATGAACAGGAACGGGGGCGTCTTCGCGCTTACGTGCGCAAGCGGGGCGGCCTCGTTCCAGAGATCGGGGCGTTCGGTTTTGGAATAACCAAACCAGTAGGTAGCCGCAGAAATTGACCTGGAATCGTCGCCCTCGCCCGATTCCGGGTGGATGAACGCCAGTGTGCCATCGATATCGACCACAGCCTGCACCGTGCTCGATCCCTCATGTTGACCGGCTATGCCTTCAAATTTAGATACCCCGTTAGTCGCTCCGACAAATGCGGCTAGTTCACCCCCAGCCGAGAAACCGAGAATGGCAATGCGTGACGTATCGACGTAGTAATCGCTGGCGTGGGACCGTATCCAGCGCACCGCGGCTTTGAGGTCGTGTATGGCGGCAGGGTAGAGGGCGTGGGTGGACAGGCTGTAATCGGCTGTAATGCAGACGTATCCCTTGCCGGCGAGCTTGCGTGCGAGGGTGTTGTTGTGCGTGCGGTCGCCTGAGCGCCAGCCGCCGCCGTGAACCATCAGCACAGCCGGTAATGCCACTTTTCCCCGTTTTTTAGGTTTGTACACATCCAGCAGGAGTTTTTTCCCGCCAGGCGTCGTGCGGTAAGCAACATTCCTGACGACCTGAACCGTGGCCGGCATCGTGGAATCCGCGATGCGGATATTCGGATAGCGTGCGATCTCGTGGCGGTAGGAGCCCATCACCGAGAAGCTTGTATCCGGGATGCCCGAAGGTTGCAACCGTAATTTTTTGCCCGGAACCCAGCCGGAAAAGATGTTTTCGATCGTATACTTTTCCCGCTCTTCCTGCGTGAGCTGTTTCGACCACGCCACCCGGCTGCCGGCATCCGCACCGGGTCCGGTGCTTTGGTATTCGGCGTAAAATGCGGTTTTTTCCTTTTCGGGAAACATGTTGTCGCCCTTCCATGGATCCCAGCCTTCCTTTACAATGTGCCCGCCCATTTCGGTATTGATAAAAACGGTCTTGGCAAATGGTCGCCATGGGCGACCGAGGTATACTTTGGTTGCTTCCTCGCTGGCGGTCAGTTTACAGTTCATAAAAACATAACCATAAGCCTGCTCGCGGGTGGTAGAGGCGGCGGTAATGTACGAGTTGGTGAGGCTTTGGATGGTGCAATGCTGGAAAACGGCTGTTGCCTCTCCGAAAATAAAATCGGTAGTACCGGTAATGAGGCAATCCTTGTAAAAGTTCCTGCCGTCTTTGGATGTATACAGCGTGTCCTGGTTACCCAGGATGCGGCAATTGTAAACGTCGATGCGGTCGCCCTCGGTAGCGAGCGCCACGGCCTGGCCCACGCGCCCGGCGGTGTTTTCAATGGTCAGGTTTTGCAGGGTGCAGTCGCTGGCCTGCACGAGCACCGTATAGGAGGTATAGGTACTAAATTTCGCATTACCGGTAAAATCACGCTGGGGGAGGTCCTTGCCGGAAAAGTCGTTGTTAGTAATGATGGTCTGCTCAGCGCTTTCACCGATGAGCGTAATGTTCTTTTTCCAGGCAGGGATCACAAGTTTTTCACGGTAAGTGCCTTTTTTAACCCGAATGGTGGCCCTGATCTGCGAATGGTCGCGCACGGCATTGACGGCCTCCTGGATTGTCCTGAAATCGCCGCTTCCATCCTGAGCGACAGTAAATTGCTGCTCGATAGCCTGTACCTGGCCGTGAACGTTGAGGCAAAGCAGCAGCCAGGCAAACAGCAGCCCGATTTTCGTTGACATGTTCTGTGAAATGGTTTTTAATAATGCAGTCAGCGAAGGCATTACTACACCGCAAAATTT
>DATMSL010000959.1:0-8657 GCA_035565435.1 Dyadobacter sp.
CCTGGATACCAAAAATTCGATCGTCCGGACGGCGGGATGGCTTCTGCAAGGGCAGTTCAGCAGGATGATGGAAAAGCGGATGGTGTTTCCGGTCGGAGGCCAGATTGCCGATGCCAAAAGCACGATTCAGAAAACGCTTGCCAACTATAAAGTCACCGAAGGTGTAGTTGTAAAGGGAATACTTTCCGATATTGTACCCGATAAGGTTTACCTTACTCCGAAACATCTTTATTCTGTTGTATTTGCGACCGGGAAAGTGAATTTGAAAGTTGACGGATTGAAGGGAATCTGATCAAAAATTTGTACAATATTCAGCGTAAGTGCCATATTTTTTTACTTTTTATGGTATATTGACTGCTGATCGAAAGAAAGTATTTCTTAGCTTTGTGGTCAGAGGAAAGGTCTAAGCTGTCCTGCCGCTGCGGTTTTTAAACCGGGGAGGAAAGTCCGGGCAGCGCAGAGTGCCGTACTTCCTAACAGGAAGGCAGCGAACTGGTGACGGTTCGCTGACAGCAAGTGCCACAGAAAAGATACCGCCCTGGCATATTTTTTGTATGCCTCGGTAAGGGTGAAAAGGTGGAGTAAGAGCCCACCGGTTTCCTGGTAACAGGGAATGCATGGTAAACCTTACGGGCTGAAAGATCAAATAGGTGTTGGTTTGCGGGGCTACTCGTCCCTGTCCCCTCGGGGCGCCGACACGGGTAGATCGTTAGAGGTTTCGGGTGACCGGAATCCTGGATAAATGGCAGGAGCGGAGATCGGGTAACCGGTCGAAGTCACAGAACCCGGCTTACAGGCTTGGCTTTTTTTCTGATTTTTGAATTTATGTATAATGCTATATTGAATTGAATCACATAACGCGTGTTTCCCATGAAGAAAAAGAATCTTTACGTTGCTTTACTTTGTTCTACCCTCCTGAGCTACAATACGAAAGCTCAAAATCGCACCTATGAAGGACCCAACAAAATGAATACTTGGTCAATCACAGGTTACGGAGGTATTACAAAATTCTTCGGAGATTTGACCCAGTATAATGGCTTCAGGCGTGGAGACCGGGAGGACCTGACAGGTGCGTGGGGGCTTTCATTGAACAAGCAACTCACTCCTCTGTTCGGTATCCAGCTGACAGGCTATAACGGTCGTCTTCAGGGATCCAAAGATAGTCATTACAGCTCTTTGAGCGGCGATACGTACAGCGCCACTTTCAACAGCCCGTCATTTGTTCAGCTGACTTTGGACGGAACATTGAATGTGAACCGTTTGCTGCTCGGCTATAACAAGCTTCGCCGCTGGAAAGTAGATGCACACCTTGGGGGCGGTATTATTTACTATCACACAGATGTGGATTATACCAACATTACCAAAGCCTCTGTTGGTAGTTTCTCTACCAACACAGACGCCAGCTCGAAAACAGCCGGTAAATGGGAACGCAATGGATCCACTTACACACGCGAATGGGTAGTTCCGGTTGGTCTTTCAGTTCATTATGAGCTGAGCTCACGTTTCGACCTTGGCTTGGATTATACCCACAACTTTGTGAATACAGAAAAACTTGATGCGACTGTGGGCGGATTGAGTGACTATGTGACGCAACAGGGAATCTGGACGTTCGCAAAAGGTGATTCAAGAAACGACGCTTACGGAATGGTGTCATTGGCACTTACCTATAAATTGGGCAAGAATGCCGTGAGAGCGAAAGATGGTAAATACGATCCGGCTGCCGGACGTTACCACCTGCGTTGGGCTAATCCTCAGCAGCTGATTCCGGTACCTTACAATCCGACTATGAACGATGCGGATTCCATCGCGAAAGCTAACATGCCTAAGCCGGTTGACCCACGTCTTTATACTGACTCTGACGGGGATGGCGTAGCTGACCTGTTCGACAAAGAAGCGAATACTCCTGCGGGTAGCATTGTTTCCGGTGGTGGTGTAGCGTTGGATATCGACAAAATCATCCGCGACGCGATCAAAAACAACTTGCCAAAAGACGAATGCGAAGCGTTGTTCAGCAACATCGAATTTGATACCGACAAAGCGATTATCCGCAGTGCTTCGAAAGAAACACTCAGCAAAGTGGTTGAACTGTTGAACATGCGTACCAACTGCCGCATCGTACTCGTAGGTCACACCGATGCCCGTGCTTCGGACAGCTACAACGTATCCCTGTCACGTCGTCGTGTGGATGCAGCGAAACGCTTCCTGGTTCGCGCTGGTTTGACAGATCCTAGCCGTATCATTGCTGAGTACTACGGTGAATATCGCCCGATCGCAGAAAACACAACTGTGGAAGGTCTTCAATCTAACCGTCGCGTTGAGATCAAGATCCTGCCTAATAACACAATCCGCTCTACTTACCCGGCTGGTTTCCGCCGCTAGTAGTTGCACTAACACACCGAAAGGGAGACGAGAAATTGTCTCCCTTTTTTTATAGGTTATTATTCATAAATTATTCTTCGTATCCCTGCACCCTGCTTAACTACGGGAATTAGGTCGCAGTGGCCTGTTTTCTTATCTCGGTCCCCACTTAATTAGAGGGAATAACTTATTTTTGTAAGTTATATTTTGTACCTTTGCACCCTGTTTAATTACGGGACGAGTTCCCAAAATTCAAATTCACAAATGGCAGTTAAAATCAGATTAGCGCGTCGAGGACGCAAAAAGAAAGCGATCTATGATATCGTAGTCGCAGATGCCAGAGCACCACGTGATGGTCGCTTCATCGAAAAACTGGGTATCTATAACCCAGGTACTAACCCTGCTTCCATCGTTTTGGAATCAGACAAAGCAGTTGACTGGCTTCTGAAAGGTGCTCAGCCAACTGACACAGCTCGTTCAATTTTGCAACACGAAGGCGTATTGCTCCGCAAACACTTGCAAGTAGGTGTTTTGAAAGGTGCTATCACACAAGAAGTTGCGGATTCACGTTTCGAAGAGTGGAAAGGTTCTAAAACAGACCGTAAAGCTACTGCTGCCGATACTTTGGCACAGCAGAAAGAGGCTGATAAGAAAGCGAAACTGGACGCAGAGCGTAAGATTAACGAAGCCCGTGCTGAGGCAATCGCTAAGAAAAACACTCCTCCTGCGGAAGAAGTTGCAACTGAGGAAGCGGCTGACGAAGCTGCTGATGCAGCAGATGCAGCAGCAGAAGCTCCGGCAGCGGACGCTCCGGCGGAAGAGTCAGCAGAATAATTTCATGTTACATACATGCTCTATGGGTCTGTCGGTATTCCGCACAGACTCATATTGTTTTATATAGAACCAAAATTTGAAATCCCGCAAATGACACAGGATAACTGTTATTTATTGGGCTATATCGTGCGGACCCACGGCACTGCAGGCAATGTGGTAATTTATCTGGACGTGGATTATCCGGATGATTATGAAGACCTGGAAACGGTTTATGTCGAGATTAAGGGCGAGCTGGTGCCCTATTTCGTTGAAGATATTAACCTCCAAAAACAGAGCAATGCGATTGTGACCTTTGAGGATGTAAACACCATTGTGAAAGCCCAGGCACTCGTAGGAAGCTCGTTGTATCTGCCGCTGGAAGATTTACAGGAGCTTGGCGACGACGAGTTCTATTACCACGAAATCAAAGGCTTTAAAGTAGTGGATGAAACAAAAGGCGAGCTGGGCATTGTACGCGAAGTGTATTCGTTGAATGGCCAGGATTTGATCGCGATGGATTACCAAGGCTCGGAAGTGCTCATCCCGACGGCGAATGATATTGTGATCAAAGCCGATAAAGAAGCTAAATCACTGCTGGTGAATTTGCCCGAGGGCTTATTGGAAGTTTATCTCGATAATTCATCAGAAAGTACTCCCGATGATGCGGATTGATATATTGAGTTGCGTCCCCAGCCTGCTCGACAGCTTTTTCGCGCATTCAATATTGAAGCGGGCACAGCAGGCCAATCACGTGGAAGTCGTAATCCACGACATCCGCGATTATTCTACCAATAAACACCGTACGATTGACGATTACGCGTTCGGCGGTGGTGCGGGAATGGTATTGCAGATCGAACCGATTGCGCGGTGTATACGTGCATTACAGAGCGAGCGGGCATACGACGAGATCATTTACCTTACTCCTGACGGCGAGCAAATGCAGCAGCGGATGGTTAACCAGCTTTCGCTGAAAGGTAACTTGATGATGCTTTGCGGACATTACAAGGGGGTAGATCAGCGCGTGCGGGATATGTTCGTGACGAAGGAAATCAGCATTGGGGATTACGTATTATCGGGCGGAGAGCTGGCTGCGGCCGTGTTAGCAGACGCGATTATCCGCCTTATCCCCGGCGTTCTGAACGATGAAACTTCTGCATTAACGGACTCATTTCAGGATAATCTGCTGGCGCCGCCAGTATATTCCCGTCCAGCAGATTTTGAAGGCCATAAGGTGCCGGAAATACTGATGTCGGGGCATGAAGCGAAGATTGAGGAGTGGCGCTATGAGCAGTCGCTTAAAAGGACGAAAGAGAGAAGGCCGGACCTGTTGCAATGAACAACAGGCCTGCCAACCCTTATAAGCAGCTGTAATCGTCAAAAATCCAGGTTGCAGTTGATCCATTCATTATCGAAATTGGTGCCATATTTGCGGTAGAAATTGACCGCAGACGTATTCCAGTCGAGCACCTGCCACATCATCCCCGTACAACCCACATTCTTTGCAGCTACAACCGTGGCGTCGAAAAGGATTTTGCCAATCCCATTGCCGCGCATCGATTCGGTGACGATGATATCCTCCATATAAAGCCGCTTTCCCTTCCAGGTGGAGTAACGGTAGTAGTAAAGACAAAGCCCGATGATCTTCGAATCCACTTCGGCAACGAAAAAGTCGAAGAGCTTTTCGTTGTAGTCACGGGTCATTTTGTCGACATTATTAGTCACCTGGTTCAGCGCCCGTTCATAGATCGCAAGCTCCTTCACCAATTCAAAAATTGCGGGTATATCCTCTGCTGTTCCCTGCCTGGTCGAAATATTCATGTTAGTGGTTTATTGATTAGAAAGGTTAAGAATCCAGAATATACTATTTCCTACTGAGAGTTTACATAGTTTTCCCACTTTTCGAGGATTGCCTGGAAATTTTCGGGCAATTCCGTGTCAAATTGGATCCATTGGCGGGTAGTAGGGTGAATGAACCCGAGCGATTTGGCGTGCAGCGCCTGTCCGGGAATGAGGCTGAAACCGTTCTCCACCATCGCTTTATAACTGCCGCTCGACACTCCCCGCAGGATTTTGTCTCCTCCGTACATCGGGTCGTTGAAGATCGGGTGGCCGATATGCTTCATGTGCGCGCGGATCTGGTGCGTGCGACCGGTCTCGAGGTTACATTTGATCATCGAAACATAGCGAAGCGGTTTGATCACTTCGTAATGTGTTACTGCGTGCTTGCCTTGGCTGCCGTCCACGTACACGTCCATCACGCGCCTGTCGCGTGCGCTGCGCCCGATGTGGCCGGTAACTGTCCCTTTTTCGGCTTTGGGTTCGCCCCAGATTAACGCGTGATAGGTACGTTCTATCGAGTGATCGGCGAACTGGCTGGCGAGGAAAGTCATCGCAAATTCAGTTTTGGCAATGACGAGTAATCCGGAGGTATCTTTATCGATGCGGTGCACAAGGCCCGGACGGCCTTCCCCATTCCTGCCGGTGGGTAGCTGCTGGAAATGATATACCAATCCGTTGATCAGCGTGCCGGTCCAGTTGCCATAAGCGGGGTGAACGACCATTCCTGCCGGCTTATTAATGATCATCAGCACGTCGTCCTCATACACGATATTCAGCGGAATGTTTTCGGGAAGGATTTCGGTATCCCGCGGCGGCTCCGGTAAGGAAAGTGTGATTACGTCCAGCGGCTTGACCTTGTAGCTAGCCTTCGTCGGCTGCCCATTTACCTTTACGGCCTCTGCTTCGATCCCGTTTTGTATTTTTGTCCTCGAAGCATTGGCCACATGAAGATTCAGGAATTTATCGAGCCGCATGAGGCTTTGGCCTTTGTCGGCGACAATGCGGTAATGTTCAAATAAATCGTCCTCTTCGGAGGCAATATCAACAAGTTCTACGGACATTCTTTTTGGAGTTACTAGCAACAAAATTATCAAAATAAGTGGATTTACTGAGCCCGTCGATTCCCACGCCTTTGCAGCGGCTCTCTAATGCGGCCACCGAAAGAGCAGGAGTACAGCTGTACATCAAACGGGATGACCTCATTCACGCTACCGTTTCGGGCAACAAATGGCGAAAGCTGAAATATAATTTACTCGACGCGCAGGAGAGGGGTGCAGGGACTGTGCTCACCTTTGGCGGGGCATATTCAAACCATTTGTACGCGACAGCAGCCGCGGGAAATGCATTGGGTTTGAAAACCATCGGCGTTGTTCGTGGCCTGGAACTGGAAGGGAAGGAAAATGCCACCCTGCAATTCTGCCGTGAGCAGGAAATGCAACTACATTTCGTGACGCGGGAGGAATACCGGCAAAGAAATTCAGAAGCATATCTTCGAGAAATTGCCGCGCGCTTTGGAAATCCTTACCTCATTCCTGAGGGCGGGACTACTGAACTCGCATTGAAAGGCCTGGCCGAAATGGTGCATGAAGTGAAAGAGCAAATGAGCGCAATGCCGGATTACATTGCCACAGCGGCCGGAACAGGCGGTACAGCGGCAGGAATCCTTTCGGCAGGAGCCGATACACTCGCATTTTCAGCATTAAAAGGAGGCGATTTTCTCAAAGAGGATATTCATCAACTCCTGACAGAATATAAAGAGCCCGGAAATCTTACGTTATTGACAAACTACCATTTCGGTGGTTATGCCAAATGGAACAACGAGTTGCTGACTTTTATGCAGGACTTCCGGGTTGAATTCGATATTCAGTTAGAGCAGGTTTATACTGCTAAAATGTTCTATGGCCTGTTTGATCTTTTAAAAAAAGGCTATTTTAAAGCAGGAACAACGATCGTGGCGGTGCATACCGGCGGTTTGCAAGGGCTGATCAGGGGGTAGCGATTTCTACTTCCTCCTCGTTATTGGCCGGTTTGTTGGTCATGAATTCTTTAATGAGGTCCCGGTCGCCGGCGATCCAGAGCACGTCCTGGTTTTCGATAATCATCGACGAATCCGGATTGAGAATGCGCTCGCCGTTTCTTTCCAGGCCGACAATCATGCCGTGCGTCATTTCGCGGATTTGGCTGTCGCGGATCGTCTTGCCGCGAATATTGTGCTGCGTTTTCACCTCGACACGTTCGAGTACAATACTGTCCTCGTGCGCCATGTACACATCGCCATTAGTACTCACCTCGATGTGGCTTCTGAATACATCCAGCTGGTCGTCTGTACCGATGACCTCGATGCGGTCGCAGGGGTAGAGTACCTCCGTTGGTCTCGGTAAATGAATGGTTTTGCTTCCTCGCTCGATCAGCACGACGTTAATGCCGAAAACTTCCCGGATTTTCAACTCTTGTAAGCTTTTCCCAATCAGATTCGAGTCAGGACTCACTTCGAGGAATGCAAAGTGCGCATCCCACGGCAGGAGAATTCTTTTCGATTTACCACTTCCTTCCAGTTGTCGTGCATTTAGGTTTTGCAGGAAACGGTCTTCGATTTTGTGATAAAACTGTTGAAGCCTCTGGTAAAAAATGGCGAAGCCGAGCACCATAATAGCTCCCGCTACAATGAATGCCGTTTGGGTTGAGAAGAACGAATTGAGCAGGAAGGCCATCAGCAGAATCGCTATGACAACTCTTGAAAGTTCAAGTACTAACAATGGCCCGCGGCTGTATTTCCGGCTGAGCCAGATTGCCGAATAGGCCTTCCGATTGCCTCTTTTGAAGACTAGTGCCCAGAGAAACGGGGAGATCAACAGGAAAGTAATAGCAAAGAGCACCGAGTTGGTCAGGAAGGTCTCGGGTACGCGCGTATGCAGTTGTTGCGCGAGCTGGCGCGAGGATGCGAGAATAATGCCTACCACGACCACTGAGTTTAGGATCACCGTCTGCGCATAGGATTTGAGGATTTCGTTCCATTGCGTGGTTTGCGCTATGGTTTCTGTACTGGTGCTGTACCGGTTCAGATAGAGCCGCCACTTTTCGGGCAGGCGTTTGTTGAGCCACTCGTACAACGGTTCGGAGGCCTTCATCATGTAAGGTGTAGCGAACGTCGTAATCACCGAAACCCCGACGGCAATAGGGTAGAGAAATCCGCTGGTCACTTTCAGGGACAGGCCAAGGTTGGCGATAATGAACGAAAATTCACCGATCTGGGACAAGCTCATACCCGATTGCAGCGATTTTTTCAGGGGCTGTCCGGAAATTACCGCGCCCAGTGTGACGAATGTGGTTTTCCCGAGCATTACCACGAGTACCAGAATAGCAGTCGGCACTGCATATTCAAACAGCAGGCCGGGGTTGATCAACATGCCTACGGATATAAAAAATACCGCTCCGAACAAGTCTTTAACGGGTTTGAGTAAATGCTCGATCTTTTCCGCGTGAGTGGTTTCGGCCAGGATAGAGCCCATGATAAATGCCCCTAACGCGGCCGAGAAGCCTGCTTTTGTGACCAGGAACACCATCCCAAAGCATAATGCAACCGATGTAATGAGCACGCTTTCATCGTTCATCAAATGCCGGTAGCGTCTGAGCAGGGTAGGGAACAC
>DATMSL010000960.1:0-2650 GCA_035565435.1 Dyadobacter sp.
CGCTCACGACCCTCCGTAAAATCCCGATCTGGCCGCAGTGGTACATCGTGTGTTTCACATTCCAGTCAATGGCTTCAAATTTGTTCGTAGCGATGGGGTGCGGAGTAGGAGTCGGTTCCAATGGGTTTTCGAGCTCGTCCATTGTCACAGTCGCGAGGATTTCCAATGATTTTTGCTGCATAATTTTCAAATCGGCAAGCAGCTTTTCGGGCGTGAACCTACCGACGGACTGCTCTGCGCGGGCGACGGTGAAGTAATCGCTGTACTCTTTGACGGGCAGTTGTCTCAGGATATCCATCTGGTGCCCGCGAATGACCATGATGGAGTGGAAATAATGGCTGATCATCAAATGTCCGACCTGCCAGCTGATGCTGGACTCGATCGTGTCCGGGATGATCTCCCATTTTTCAAACGGAATGTTCCCGATAAGCTTGTTGGTCCAATCATAGGCACTGGCATTCTGATGGATAAGGAGCTCGATGGAGTTCATGGGTATGCTGGTGGTTGATGGTGTGGATTTTATTCAGCCCGTGGATAATCGAAAAGGTGCAGAATGGATGGAAACGAATAAAAGTAGGGAATAAAGAACAGGTGACAAAAAAAGCAGAACATCGACTTCTTGTCCAATGGACAATTATTATGATTTATATCATTAAATTGTAAACAGCTTCCGCTTTATCGAGTACTTTCCTGAGTTTTTTACCGATTATTCCCGCTTTGCCCGTGAACCATCCATACAGCAGCTATTCCGAACAGGCCTTGATGACGCTCGTATGTGAGCAGGACGAGGAGCTGGCATTCAGGGAGTTGTATCGCAGGCATGTGCGCCTGCTCGTGCATACGGCGATCCGGAAAACCGGTGCGAAGGCGATCGCGGAGGACCTGGTGCAGGAAACTTTCGTGAAGTTCTGGCTAGGGCGGCATAAGTTTGATATACAAAAAAACATCCAGGCATACCTCAACGGCACGCTGCGCCATTGCATTATCAATTACTACCATCAGGAGCAGCGCAAGCAGGTGCTGACACTCGGCGACGATGATTTCCTGCCGGATAATGTCACGGCCGAAAACCTTGATTTCAATACCCTCAACGAATTCTACGAGCAATCGCTGCTCAAACTGCCTGAAAAATGCCGCGAGGTGTTTGCACTCAGCCGCAAGGGGTACAGCCTCAAAGAAATAGCCGGTCAGATGGATATTTCGGAGAAAACGGTGGAGGCGCATATCAGCAAGGCCCTGAAAATCTTGCGCGTAGAAATGAAAGACTACATCGCACTGGCAGTACTCATGCTGCCGGTCATTTGACGCATCCAATTTTTTGGAAAAAAATTCCTATTGGAGTAAGGGTTATTCCCGCTTTTCCATGACTGTACTGTTAGTTGATTAATAAGTGTAAAAGTTACACCTAATGAAAAAGCCCCCGTTATCTCCTGAAACCCTTAAGAAGTACCTCGCGAATGAATGCTCGGAGGAAGAGCGCCGCCTGGTGAATGAATGGTACCAACAACTGGATGAGCCTGCTGATGAGCCCTTTACAGATGCCGACCAGGACCGGTTGTATCGTCGCATTAAATCGTACCTCTCCGAATTGCGCAAAAGCGACGAGCCTGCAACGCCGGTGTATGGTCTGTGGCATTATATCGGGCGCATTGCGGCGGTGTTGATCGTGGGTTTGGGTATTCTTTATTTTTTATATCAAAAGCCTGACCGGATTGTGGAGCAACGTGTGGGCGCCACTAATGGGCGGGTCACATTCAAAAACGTGAAGCACAAGATCGTGTTCTATCAGTTGCCTGATAGTTCGGTGGTATGGCTTCATCCGAATGCTGAAATCCAGATTTTGCAATCGTTTCAAAAGCGGGAAGTGCTGTTTTCGGGCGAAGGCTTTTTCGAGGTGAAACGCGATCCGTCGCGGCCATTTGTGATCTATACCGGTGACTTGCAAACGAAGGTACTCGGTACGAGCTTCAACGTGCGGGCGATTCCGGGTGAGGCCACTGTAAAGGTATCGGTGGCAACGGGCCGTGTGGAGGTGAGTGATGTAGAGAAGCGAGAAACGGTAGTTCTGAAACCGGAGCAGCAGGTTGTTTTCGAGCCGAAATTAATGCATTTGGAAGTACAAGAGGTGCAGGAGAAAGCGACGGGTAAAGAACTCTGGCAATCGGCATCGCTGGTGTTTAATGAAACGCCGATGGCGGAGGTCGCCGAACGTTTAATGCAGACTTTTCACGTTAAAATCGGTTTCGCAGACGACGGCCTGGCCGATTGCCGCCTGAAAGTGGATTTTACCGACCAACGTTTGCCCGAAATCCTCGACATGATCGACACGCTCCTCGGCAGTACCTACCGAATCGACGGCGACAACATTACACTGAAAGGACAAGGATGCCGTTAAAGCCCGTCAACGCATTTCAAGTAATGACCATACCTGACAACCCCTGACTACATATGACCACCCATGACAATCTAAGGCAGCTTTCCCAACTAACTCAAATTAATCCCCTGACAAACTCCATGAAAACTTAGCCATCCCTCATCCAGCAACTTTTAGCCACAAAAAAATCAGGAGTGGTTGCGACACCCCTGATGGAAATGCCCGGCTAAAACATCCCGGAACGTGCGGTTCACAGGCTCGCCCGAAGGCAGGCTT